>CAMHBE010000078.1 GCA_946183095.1 uncultured Clostridia bacterium
GGGGCGACGTCAGCGCCCTCTGGCGGGGGTGTCGAGGGGGCAGAGCCCCCTATCTTGACGATCTGTCATCTCTCCAGGGCAGCTCTCCCTATCTCAACAAATCTTAGCCTACTATACCTGAACGCTCGATACCTTCGACGAAGTTTTTCTGGAGGAAGATATACATGACGAGTATCGGGAGGATAGAGAGCAAGCAACCGGACTCGATCCATACGAGCCAGTCAGCCGCTATACCTGTAGGTGTACCGGTAGGGCTGTAGTAAGACGATACCTGCTGATAGAGGTTGCTTACCATAAGAGCGACGGTGTTCGACTTTGAGAAGAACATACCGGAAACATAGGAGTCGTTCCAATACCAAACAACAGAGAAGATGAAAACCGTGAGGAAAGAGTTGGACGCATTCGGAACCATTATTCTTACGAATGTCTCGAAAGGTCCGCAGCCGTCAAGATATGCGGCATCTTCAAGCTCCTTCGGCAGTCCTCTGAAGAACTGTCTGAACAGGAAGATGAACAGACCCGCGCGGATACCGTTGCAGAAGAATGCCTGTAAGTACAGTGCCCACGGGGAGTCCGCGAGGTTCACGGGTCCTCCGGTAATGAGCGTGCATATCTTGAACGGGTCAAAGTATCTGAACTGCATGAACTGCGGTATCAGTATTACCTGCGTAGGTACTATGATCTGCAATATTACTATCGCAAAGAACAGACCTTTGAACTTGAACTTGAATCGTGCGAAACCATATCCCGCTATCGAACAGGTCAGGACTTGTATGATCGAGCATACGACGTTTACCGTGACTGTATCCCATACGAGCTTCGGGTAATCTATCGCGAGCCACGTTTCTTCCATGTTGCTCAGTGTGAATGTTTTCGGTATCCACATGATAGACGGGTCGGACATCTCTATCTGCGGTCTCAGTGCGCAGGATATCATGTAAAGTATAGGATAAACTACGACGAAGGAAAGTCCGAAGATGATGAGGAAACGGAAGATCGGCCATACCTTTTCCGAAACACGTCTGCCGAGGATATAACGGTAATGCTTCTTCTCGGCATCGTTGTATTTGAAGTAGTGTGTGATGATCTCCCAGCTGCTTACATGGAACTTCTTGAGACGTTCCTTCTCTTCCTTTTTAAGCTGGCGCTTGGATTTTGCTTTTACGGAGACAGCTTCCGGAGCAGCCTGAATATTTTCGTTGTCCATTGAAGTACCTCCTTAATCTACCTGATAGAAAATGAATCTGTTTACAATTACCGTGATAAGCGCAAGCACCACGCCGACTATCGCAAAGTATGCCCATGCCATTGCTGAAGCGTGGTCATACTCCCATACCTTGATGTAGGACATGACCTGTTTCATTACCGGGTTGTCGGACTTTACGAACGCGTCTATGATCGTATAGATGAGGTTCGCAAAGATCATAGGGGAGATTGTCGGGAAGGTTATCTTCCAGAAGAATTCCCATCCGGTAGCGCCCTCCATCGATGCGGCTTCCTTTGCGGAGACCGGTATCTGCTGCAAGGCGGAAATGAATATCAGTATCTGGATACCGGAATCCCATATCAGGTTAAGTATCTTACTCGTAACATCCGATACGGTATCCGCAAGCTGCTGGCTTATGTTGTTCAGACCCATGAATTGCAGGAAGTCTTCAACGAAGTTCGTTTTGAACAGCGCACTGAACTGTGACGCGTCCGAGACACCCTGCGACAGCATATCACCGTTGATGACTCCCAGCACAGGACCCGTTGCTATCAGTACCGGCAGGAAGAATATCGCACGGGCGAGCGTTCTGCCCTTGAACTTGTCATTGAGCAGCAGCGCAACGAACAGCGAGAATACCAGAACCAGCGGTACGGTGTAAGCAGTCTCGCCGAGGGAGCTTGCAAGGTTCTTCGGATAATCCGGGTTTACGGTGAACGCCCACTGGAAGTTTCCGAAATCGTTCCATGTGGTGTAGATACCGGGTCCGCTCATGCCGTATTCAGCCTGCTTTGCCGCGTCGTTGACAAGTTCTGTCTTGCACAGCGCATACCACAGTGACTGACCCATAGGTATGAGGAACATATACAGGACACCGATGAACCAGAGTGCGATAAATCCGTAGCCGTACAGACCTTTCTTGCGCTCGTAGGATATCTTTGACTGCTTTATCTGCTTGACTTCGCGGGGCTTTCTTCTGCGGATATCGACTTCGCCTTCCGCGTTGAGAGCAGCAGCAGACGCTGTCATGTGAGTTGCGGCTCGTCTTACGGGCTGCGGAGTATCCTCTGCGATCTCTGCGGCAGCCTCCGCGGTCTCTGCGGCAGCCTCAGCTGTTTCCGCTGTCTCGCCGATCACCGCGTTTACTTCATTTTCCACAGTTTCCTGCGCTTCATCGGACACGGACTCTGCGTTATCTATGGTCTCTTTCTCGAAATCATTCATATTCGGTGACCCCCAATCCGTAATCCTTGACATCGTAGGATGTGTTGTTATACTTTATCTCTCCGGTCTCGATATTTACGAAGATTGTATCGCCGTTATCGAAAGTTGACCGGAATTCGCTGTCGCTGAGTCTCTCATAGTTTGTGATCGTGCAGCCGCTTACATTGTTGATGATCTCGTTGAACAGCTTATATTCATTCGTTGCTCTGTCCATCCAGCCCTTGTAGTTGGTGTAGTAGAGCGTATCATACTGGCTGTCCGCAAACTCCTTCGGGTCGTTGTACATCATCTCGTAATGCAGCGGAGTACCTGTAACAAGTGCGAGCAGACGGAGCTGTTCAGCATCCGCGCTCTTGTTGATAGCCTTTGTTGTGTAAGGTATCATGCCGTGATAAACCATTTCCACAAACGGGATATCATAGTCGAAGATGTCATAGTTTGAGGAATAGAGCGGTACATCCTTTATATGGTCCGCATATTTGAGAACGTACTGGTTCGCGTTCTCGGTCATTATCTTCAGACCGCTGTTTGCGAGCTTCTCGTAACCTTCCTGAAGTATCTGCACCGTATCTCCTCTTACAAAGTAAGCTCTGTTGTCTCTGTTGTAGCGGCTGAAATCGCTGTACAGCAGATTGGATGCCTGATTGAGGGAAATGCCGGTCGCACCTTCTTTTCTGAAACTGTCGGAGAGCTTGTTGAAGATATCCGGGAAGTAGTAGGGCGAGAGTATCGTCCACGAACTCTTGGTCAGGTGCGGCAGTCCGAACGCAAGCTCAAAGGGAGTCTGTGTCGCGTATGCCATTGTTATCTGCTTTGACGAGTTGAGTGTGAAGGAGTAACCGTTGCCCGACTTGTAGAATTCCATGATATCGCAGCTCGGGAACATCTCATAACCCTGACTTGCGACATAGTTTTTCAGTTTGTCATATTCGCCCTTGCCGCCGAGCTTTGAGGAATACTGGAAGTATGCCGCAACATCGCCGACTATGCCTGCCTCGTTGAAATCCTCATAGATTATCTTGATATTCTTGACGCCGTTGTTTTCGAGCATCTTTATGATCTCAAGAGCCTGGGAATATGTAGTCGCCACTGTCTGGATATCTACGGGGAAGCCCATTACGGACTGTGTCTTGACTGTTCCGCCGTAAATGGTTACATAGAACGGTGCATCAGTGCTGCCTCCGTTATCCTTCTTTGTCACACCCACTGTTCCGGTGAGATATTCCTTATACTTGTTCACAACATCGATATAGGAAAGATCTTCGCCGTAGATCGGGTAATAAGTTGTGGAAACATTGCCCGTTTTGATGCCGTTTGCTTCATAAACGGTGAGCGGGTCGTTCTTATTTCCCATGAAATATTTGTCGGTGGTTCTGAGACTGTACTCGAACCAGCAGGTGTTAAGGTCGGTAACGTTCTGACCGGTCACCATTGCGTGCTCGACAGAGTACATATCGCCCTGTGTTGCCACCATTACAAGTCCGGCGTTGTCGCTGGAATTGATAGTTGCCATAACGGGGAGCGTCACCTTTTCGGTGATAGCGCCGGCGAACAGCTTTCCGACAGCGAGATCGTCGCCGTAAACCTTCGACTCGAATGTGTTGTTGTCACCGGTGGGTGCGCCGTTGTTGTAATTGATGACTGCACCGGAACCGTCAGCCACGATCATCATACCGTCCTTGTCTCTATATGTCGCAGCCATATTTTCAAGAATATGGACGTTGAGCAGCAGATAACCGGGATTTTCTGAATCTATGGATTCGGGTCTTCTCTCCTCGATAAGGTCGGTGGGGACCGTTGCCGTGAACGATCCGTCGTCATTCAGCTTTATCTCCAACGGAACGTCGATATCATACTTCGGGAAAGTGAAGGTAAATCTTACGCCGCCTTCTATCTTCTCATGCTTCTTTCCGATAGTAGAATCGTAGGAACGCACCGAACTTTCGACGGTCTTGCTCTCTGTGCCGACAACATCTATTGAGAGGACTGTCTTTCGCTTGCTCGCCTTGACTTTAGCGGACGCGGATGTATCACAGTTGAAGTAGCTCGACCACCACCTGTAGCCCGTGCCCTTGTCCTCTATCATGAACGAGCAGTCTTTTTCGTTTACATACAGCGCGAGTTTTGAGTTCTCGTTGTATTTTTTCATTTCTGCAAAGGCTTCTTCTTCGGTAACATATATACCGTCGTCTTCCACGACCTCCTCAGCAGCCGCTTCTTCCGTCACGGCGGCATCGGCACCCGCTTCATCCTCGCTTGCCGACCATATCGGGATCGACGCTGCGGAGACTGATATAACGGCGGCAAGGCATACCGACATAAGCCTTCTACTCATTTTCAGCATTTTATAACCTCCAAACGTAATGCCTGATCATCGGATATCACCTGCACCGCTAAATACTGAACCGGTACATAAGCTCGGTGTAGATCGAATATACGAACACGAATACCTGCTGGAACAGTGTGAGCAGCAATACCGCGAGGAACAGTATTATTGCCATGGCGACCACGGTAAAGAACATGGCGGCTATCGTTTTTGGCAGCGAGTATTGGTGTACGGTCTTCATTGCCGAGATCATCAGCACGACCGACCAGACTATGCCGAGATATCGGAAGAAGTTGATGAAACCCACTTCCGTTCTGAGCAGGAAGTTGCTGGCGATTATTATGATGAGCTCAGAGAAGAGGTATGGCAGCAGTGCGTAAGCCGATACGCAGAAGATGTTCTTCATTGTACCTTCGCCGTCGAACAGCGTACACAGCGACCAGTTGCCGACCACCCATGTAAGGAAGAGGATGACCGATGACGAGAAGTACGGAACTATGTTGAATACCTTAACGTATGTCCTGTTGAACAGAAATCCCGTGAGCTGTGCGCTCGCCACACTGATGATGAAGAACGCGATGACTATTACCCACGCGACCTTCATGTTGTAGCCTTTTTTCCACCTGAGGTCATCGTATCCCTCAAACGGATGCCGCATTACATAGAAGGGCCATTTCCAAGCCGGCAGATCAAGATCAAATTTCATTATTTCGACCCTCCTTTGTCAGCCGCTTTTTTCTTTTTCAAATGTTTTCTCACATAACTGAGAACTATAAGTCCTACGATTATAACGAGCAGGATAATGAGTATCCATGTGAAGTTCGCTCTGATGAACTCGATACGGAAGCTCTTGAACGCTCTGTTGTAGCCCGCTCTCGATGTGCGGTAGAAATAGTTGAGCGCCGTAGCGTAGTCATTCTGGTTGAGGTAAGCGTTGCCGAGACCTATGTATGCGAGCCAGTAGTTCGCGTCACGGCGGAGAACTTCCTCCCACGGCTCTTTCGCTTCATCGTAAAGACCCTCGTTGAACAGCGATATCGCATTCTGTACTATAGCGCCGAACTCCGTCTGCTTGAACACCGTTATGCTGTTCTTACGGGAGTCGGTGACGTAAACTCTGCCCTTGTACGTTTCTACTGCCGATACCGACATGAACGTACCTTTCTGTGTACCTTGTGTCTGCTGCGGACCCTTCGTACCGAAGATGAACAGCAGGTCTGTCTCGTCTGTGTACTGGAACACGCGTCCGGTCGCAAAGTCGAGGAGGTAGATGTTTCCTTCCTCGTCGATATCAACGTCGGTTATCGCGGAGGCGTAATTCTTACCTTTATAATATCTCTGTGCATAGTCGCCGAAAGTGTTCTGGTCATAACCGAGGTTCACGAAGATGTTCGTACCTGCCGGGTTGAGCTTCTTCAGAACGTCCGTCTCGGCTGTCTTGTTTTCGGTAACTGTGTAGATAAAGCCTTCATTGTCGATATCTATGTTGGATATCTCGATAGCGACCGCACGGCGCATCGCTATGATCTGTTCTCTTGTATAGATGAGTTTCCAGAACTGCTGCGCGATAACTTCCGCGGTAGCCTCGACACGGTTCGCACCGTAGTAGCCGTTGAACTGACCGTCCGCTGAGAACTGCACGGCACCCTGCGTGATAGAGGGCACGATGACATAAACGTTGAAGGCGCTGTCAACTATGACCTTATCGGGGTTGAAAGTAACGTTCGCGTCGTAAACATCGCTTGACGGGCGGACATACTCCATAACTATCTCATACTGTTCGTTGAAGCATACGACACGGTTGTTGTCGTAGTCCGCAACGTAGATGAGCACAACATCGTCGCTGTTCTTCCTGACATAAACGCCGTGGGGGTTCTTGAACGATGTGTTCTTCACCGTGCTCGTGCTCTCCGGGAACTCGTCGCCGTAGCTGAGCTTTGCGACAACTTCCGTCTTATCGGGTGAGAACGTGCTGTCGGTTATTATAAGTCTGTTGTTCTTTCCGTCAATTATGTAGAACTTGCCGGTCTTCTGGTCAACGAATATATCCTGAGGCTCCGCAAGACCCTTGAGCTGTTCCTGCATCGTCTTGCTGTACTCGCTGTAATCGAGCTTGTCGAGACCGAGGTCGGCACCGTCGATGACCTTATCAACGACAAAGCCGTTCTGCGACGGTATCGGGTCGCCCCACCAGTCGTAGTTATAGCCCGTGTACGGTTCATCCGCGAAAGCCGGTACGCTGAGCGCGGTAAGCGCCATTGCTGCCGTCATTGCCGCAGCCGCGAGCTTCTTGATAAACGACATCTGTATCATCCTTTCTTCCGGTTTAATCTTTAAGACCGCTCTGTGCCATTGTTTCAACGACCGAGCTCTGACACAGCAGGAATATCAGCATCGGCGGTATCATCAGTACGACTGTTGCCGCCGCCGCGACACCCGCACGCGCTATACCGGAAGCGCTTATCTGCTGCAGGACTGTCGGGATAGGTTTGAGTGCTTCGTTGTAAATGAAGGAATAACCGGTTATCTGCCATGCGCCGTTGAACGCGAAGATCATCAGTGTGAGCCACGCAGGCTTTACGTTCGGCATTACTATCTGCCAGCAGATACGCACCTGACCCGCGCCGTCGAGGTATGCCGCCTCAATGAGCGCGTCGGGGAGCTGACCGATAAACTGACGCATAAGGAACAGACCCATGGATGTCGCGATGTACGGGAGGGTTATCGCAAAATAGGTATCTATAAGACCTATTGTTGCCATAACGATGTACTGCATGATGTATAGTACGGTACTCGTGAACAGAAGGGTTATCTCGATTATCTTGTTGAGCATCTTTCTGCCGGGGAACTGCACTTTTGCGAGCGCATAAGCGGCGGAAGATGCAAAAATGAGCTGTGCGACTGTAAC
>CAMHBE010000079.1 GCA_946183095.1 uncultured Clostridia bacterium
AGAAGAGCCTGTCACAGCTCAGGGTCGCGGATTTCGCTGACAAGAATATCGGTGTTGTCACGGGTACTATAATGGAATCTTTTGTGAAAAAGGAATATCCGGAGGCAAAAATATCCTACTTCAACAACAGCATTGACCTGACAATGGCGCTCAGCAAAGGTAAGGTGGATGCGTTCCTTTGTGACCCCGCAAGTGCGGAGATCTTGTCAAAAGAAAATCCGGGTATCAAATATCTGGACGATACCGCGGGGACATTTGAAGCGGGAGTGATCTTTCCGAAGACCGAAAAAGGCGAAAAGCTGAAAAAGCAGATGGACGAGTTCCTCACGAAGATAAAGGGTGACGGGACGCTCGACGCTCTGATGGATTTCTGGAACACCGATGAAGCAAAGGAAACGTATGTCGATACCTCCGGTATGTCCGCGGAGAACGGTACGCTGAAATTCGTCACGGGCGGAGACGCGATGCCGAGCTCGTATCTTGTCGGCAGCAGACCGGCAGGTCATGATGTTGACATTGCTGTGCGGTTCTGCCGCGAATACGGGTACGGGATAGATATAATCATCACCGATTTTTCGGGTGTCATACCGGGTCTGATGTCCGGACTGTATGACTTTTCCGGAAACGATATCGTGATAACCGATGAGAGAAAAGAAAGTGTAAACTTCTCGGTCCCGTATATGACCGCGGATGTCTATATGATGATAAAAGATCCGGGCAGTGGAGCCACTGAAATTTCGGACTACAACGGCAGGAATATCGGTATCCTCACCGGTTCCTCGTTCGAGCCGCTCACCCTTGAGCTTTTCCCGGACAGCAAATACTTTTATTATAATAATTTTTCCGATCTCAGCATAGCACTCAGGACAGGAAAGATCGACGCATTTATCGGGGATATTCCGATATTGCAGTCTATACATGAAAAAGAGGATGAGATAGACTATTTCAGAGATCCTATCGGCAGCGAGGACTACTACTTTGCTTTTACCAAGGATAATAAAAAATCAGAGAAGCTGTGCGAACAGTTCAATGAGTTTCTGGCAAAGTGCCGTGAGAACGGAACTTTGGATGAGATCAACGCTGTCTGGACCGGAAACGATACTTCCCGACAGAAGATAGATGACGACGATCTCACCGGTGAAAACGGCACCTTAAATGTCGTAACGAATCTGAGTTCAGCTCCTTTTTCGTACCTTAAGGACAATTCACTTGCAGGTATCACTATCGACCTTACCGTTCGCTTTTGCAGAGAATACGGCTATTCCTGCGAGATCTCCGACGCTGATATAACCGCTATGATAGCCGGCTTAGTATCCGGTAATTATGATTTTGCCGCGTCACCTTTTTCCATGACCGAGGAACGCAAACAGAATATACTCTTTTCGGACGCGTTCTACACATCGGGCATGGGGCTTGCCGTAAGAGCTTCCGATCTGACGGCAAGCGGTAAGACCGGTATGGTAAGATACTCCGACTATGACGGCAAAAAGGTAGGCATCCAGACAGGCACATCTTTTGACGCAATCGTGACCGAGAAGCTGCCGGATGCCAAAGTATCGTACTACAATTCCTACACAGACCTGCTCATGGCTCTGGAGTCAGACTCAATAGATGCGTTTGCAGCTGATGAGCCTGTCATAAAAACCATGATGAATGAGGATAGTTCGCTGACTTATATAAACGATTATCTTGACACATTTGACTACGGTTTCGCTTTTGCAAAGAACGAGCGCGGAAAGAAGCTGTGTGACGAGATGAGCAAGTTTATCCGGGTGATAAAGTATGAGGGAATATATTCTGAGATAGGAGAGATATGGTTCGGCACCGACGAGAGCAAAAAAACGATACCACCGCTCTCCGAACTTCCTGCGGATAATGGCGTGGTGAAATTTGCCACAGAATCCGCATCAGCTCCGTTTGTTTACAGGAGCGGGGATAATATCGTAGGATATGAGATAGATATTATTTATCGGTTCTGTAAGGAGTACGGATACGGTCTGCAGATTTCCGACATGAACTTCGATGCGATCATACCCTCAATACAGTCGGGTAAGAGTGACTGCGGTGCCTCGTCCATGTCGATAACCGAAGAGCGGGCGGAAAGCGTTTATTTTTCGGAATCCACATACAGAGGCGGCACGGTGCTTGCGGTAAAGAAAGCCGACCTTGGCGGATCCGTTTCTTCGGCACCGGAGGAGCAAAAGGATATCTTCGGTATCATCGCGGAGAGCTTCGAGAAGAATTTCATAAGGGAAGAACGCTGGAAACTTATTGTTCTGGGTGTTATCGTCACGATGATAATAACCGTGGCATCTGTTATCTTAGGTTCGGTACTGGCGTTCGGCATAAGTATTTTCCGCCGTACAGGCAGCCGTCTCGCGGTCGCAATATCGAGAGTGTATGTGAGACTTCTTCAGGGCACTCCTATGGTGGTACTGCTGATGATACTCTATTATGTGGTGCTCGGAAAGTCGGGACTTGATTCGCTATGGGTCGCGATAATCGGTTTTGCGCTGAACTTCGGCGCATACGCGTCCGAGATCATGCGTTCCGGCATAGAGAGCATCGACGGCGGACAGCGTGAAGCTGCGCTGGCGCTCGGTTACAGCGAAAATCAGGCGTTTTTCAGGTTCATTTTCCCGCAGGCGGCACGCCGGTTCATGCCGGTATATGTTCAGGAGATAGTGTCGCTGCTGAAAAACACATCTATCGTCGGATATATCGCGATACAGGATCTCACCAAAATGTCCGATATCATCCGCAGCCGCACTTATGAAGCGTTTTTCCCGCTTATCGCCACTGCGGTCATCTACTTCATACTTGCATGGATCATCTCTCTTGTGCTGAAATTGCTTACACGCAGGCTGTCCTTCGACAGGAAGAAGAAGAAGTAAGATCGCTGAACCGAGGTGAGGGACAGGCGGAGAAACTGATGAAGCGGCTTTCGTCCGGAACAAGTGTACAGCTATATTAAAACATTATGAAAAAATACAGTCGTGTTCGGGTGACACGGCGGAAAGAGGTGCTCATGAAAGAGATAACGGTGCAGGCAACGGACAGTGAGCTTGCAAATGTACTGAATTTTGTGACAGAGGAGCTTGAGTCTTGTGATTGCCCGCTGAAGGCACAGATGCAGATCGAAGTCGCTGTCGAGGAACTGTTCGTAAATATAGCGCACTATGCTTACTCGCCGGAGATAGGAATGGCTACGGTGCGTGTATCTGTCAAAGAGGAACCGCTTACCGTTGAGATAACCTTCATTGACAACGGTGTGCAGTACGACCCGCTTGCCAAACCGGACCCGGATGTTACGCTTTCGGCGGAAGAACGCGGGATAGGCGGACTTGGGATATACATGGTCAAGAAGAGCATGGACGATATCCAGTATGAATACAAGGACGGCAGAAATATCCTTACCATTAAAAAGAACTTATAAGAAACAGATATCAGATGATGAAATGCGGAGAACGGTGCGGAAGCTGACAGCGTAAAATCAGAAACAGCATACATCCACAAATTCACAGAAAAGGAAGCGAGACAATTGATAACATTTATAATCGGGATCGCAGTGCTTGTCATCGGCGCTATTATCTACGGAAATGTATGCGAAAAGGTACTGCGTCCTACAGACAGAAAGACACCTGCCGTCGAGAAATTTGACGGTGTGGATTTTGTCCCCATGAAAAGGCGGAAGAACAGTCTTATAGAACTGCTGAATATTGCAGGTACTGGACCGATACTCGGACCGATACAGGGCGTTCTGTTCGGACCGATAGCATTTCTCACTATACCGCTCGGCTGCGTGCTGGGAGGGGCGTTACACGATTATTTTTGCGGCATGATATCCATTCGCAACGGCGGCGAGCAGATGCCGAGCCTTATAAAGAGGTTTCTCGGCAAATACATTTATGTAATATACAACATTTTTGTATGCCTGATGATGCTCCTTGTGGGCGTGGTATTCATTTATACGCCCGGCGACCTTTTCGTTACACACATAATCGGCGGAGAGAGCAATTTTGAAAACCCTGTGCTGTGGATAGTTTACGGTGTGATATTTGCATATTATATAGTGGCAACGCTGCTGCCGATAGACAAGATAATCGGAAAGATCTATCCTGTGTTCGGTGCTATACTACTGGTCTCCGCAGTTGGCGTATTCGTGGGGATTTTCGCAAAGGGCTATCAGCTCGACGAGATATGGGAGACCGGTCTTACCCTCCTCAATCCTTACGGCGATCACTTCATCCCGATATTCTTCGTTACTGTCGCCTGCGGTATCGTATCGGGGTTCCACTCAACGCAGGCTACGCTCGTATCCCGTACTTTAGAGGATGAACGTGAAGGGCGCATCACCTTCTACTATATGATGATAATCGAAGGCTTTATCGCAATGGTATGGGCTGCTGCCGCAATGGGCGCAGTGAATATCGGAATTGCCACAAACGATATGCTTCGCAACCAAGCGACTTCGGTGGTGGGTATCGTTGCAAAGGATATGCTCGGCAGTATAGGCGGTATCATCGCTATCCTCGGTGTCATCATACTGCCGATAACCTCCGGTGATACATCGCTTCGTTCGCTTCGTATCATGATCTCGGACGCGTTGCACATCGACACGAAAAAAAAGCGCAACAACCTGCTTGTCGCGCTGGGGATCTTTAGTGTGGTGGCGGCTATCCTTGTGTGGGCAAAAGCAGACTCAAGCGGATTCAATATCCTGTGGAGATACTTCTCATGGGCAAACGAGACCACGGCAGTGTTTGCGTTCGCCATGATAAGTGTGTATATGATATGGAACAAAATGCCGTATCTCATGGCACTGATCCCCGGGACATTCTATATGTATGTGGTCACGAGCTATATACTTAACGCGCGTATCGGCTTAAATTTCTCGTGGATATCGGCATATATCATTGCGGCGGTGTTAGCGTTCGCGTATGCGGCTGCTATCGTTGTTTACGGAAGAAAGACTGCAAACGGCAGCTCCGGTCTGCTGAAAAATAACAGTACCGTTTAGTCTGTCATAACATATTTGTAAAATGGCGCCTCTAAATTAACAAGAAAGTAACTACACATAATAACACATCATCTTACTGCGGTATTTAATTTATGAAAGGTCGGTGTCTGAATGGAAAAGAAGAATAACTCCGGTCAGTACGGAAAGACAGTCTTTTCGGCGCTGAAAAACAAGATAGTGCGCCGTGTCGTTCCCGTATTTATGAGTGCGGCAATGGTGGTGCAGTTAGTCCCGCTCAATTCGTATGCCGAGACTTATAAAATCTCAAAAGCAATAACCGGAGAATACACTTGTGTGCCAATGATCTCGGATCAACAATACGCAACATTTTCTATGGTTTATTCCGATGATTGTTTTGCGCAGCCGTCATATTCCGTTTGCGGTCATCTTGGCATGCTCTCCATGCAGGCTGCTGAAGCAAGCGCGATATACTGTAATTATATTGACGGTGTCGCGGATCGTGTGGATACTTCGGAAGGCAATAAGAGTATTATCGGTTTTCTTACCTCGGCAGGATTTTCGGAAGCGGAAACAAACAAATACTATGTTTCGTACAGAGTTGATAACTCTGTGGGAGTTGCCGTCGGTCACAGGGAGATAAATGTCGGCGGGAAGAAATATACGGTTCTTGCGGTGATCCTCTGCGGCGGATTTTATAACACCGAATTTGCGGGAAATATGGATGTCGGCTGCGACACCATACACAAGGGGTTCAAGGAAGCAAGAGACGAGGCGCTGCGTTTTGTGAAGCAGTATGTCAGTGCTCATGACATTACCGGAGATGTGAAGGTATGGACAGCGGGACAAAGCAGAGGAGCGGCGGTCGCTAACCTTATCGGCGGATTTTTTGCCGCAGGCGGTGACGGATACCTCGGTGATGTGAGCGTAAAGCCGGAAGATGTATATTGCTATACCTTTGGAACGCCGGGCACAGTGCTCGGTACTGTGAACAGGAGCGAACTGCTCAGCGTCGGAGGCGCAAGGGGCGGCATCTATGAGAATGATACCCCCGGCGAGGCATTCATCGTCAGCTCCGACGAGACTGTCGATCCTACCGATAGCGTATTCTCCGGAATACATAATTTTGCATATCTGCAGGATCCTTTGACCTACCTTCCGTTGAAGCAGTGGGGCTTTACATACTTAGGCAAGGTCGAGGATGATGAAAGCTTTGGCGGAAAGATCACAGCAGATGATATGATCGCCGTTCTGAAAGAGCGCAGTCCGTTTATTTACCAGATATACGAGAAATACGGCGACTATCGCAGCTTTGAGAGGAAGACGTTCGATATACCGAGCCTATCTGTTGTAAAAGATGAGGGAGCCGATAAAAACGAAGATGTCGGCGATTATCTGAATGACCGCATGAATCAGCTTCTCCATGTTGCTCCCGACCCGGAGGCATATTCTGCGGGTATTGACGAAGTTCTCATGGCTGTGTTCGGCATATTGGGAATTACCGACACTTTCTACGGCTTAGATGTGAATGTCGTTAAAGATGATTTCGTACTTCCTGCGGTGGTATCCGGACTTGGTGTACTGTCAGACAAGATCCGTGAAGAGAAGCGCGCGGAGAATGACGATGAAGCTATCACGCTGGTACTGGAAGAAGCGATCTCGTTCGTTTCCGGCAAAACCATCGAACATGGTACACTGACAGCCGATGATATCCTTATCTTGTTATCGGAATATGTCTGTGAACATGAAAATTCCGAAGCAATAAGGCAGCTTCGGGGGATCATAGATACGAACGATGAAACGATCGGATCACTTCTTGGGCTTTTCCTCGCACCTTATGCTGCGGATGAAAATGCTTCCACGAGCGATAAGGTGCTCGCGTTCGTTAAAGCGCTCTCACAGGGACCCGCGGAAGGCACACCTGCTGCGGAGAACGGCTATACTGCCGCGATGAGCCGTAGCATTATATATATTGCTCTCCCGCTTTTAGCGCCGGAACTCGGAGAGGTGATAACTGACGGAAGCTGTAAGCTCGTGGACATCGTTCACGCTGTTCTGAGTATGCTTCTTACAGTTAAGGACAGCGACGGAAATGTAATAAAGAGTTACTCTGCTCTTGAAGAAGCTGCGGGCGAAATGCTCACGCCTGTATTGGAAAAGCTCCTGGCGCCTTCAATGGAATATGTCAGGAAAAAGGGTACCGATAATTATGACCGCGCTCGCGCATACGTTGATGTCGTTGAAAAGAACATATTCACTCTGTTAAAAGCAGTATGCCGGGTAGTTCTATTCGATGACGGACCGTTTGATATCGGTAATAGCGTATCCAATCTGACAACTCTCATATCAAATTTCTTTATAGTGGCTGAAGGTCATTTTCCCGGAACATATTCCGCATGGCAGAAGGCTCTTCTGAATAGTCACGCCGCAGAACATACCGCCTATGCTAAAACAGCATTCAAGGCTCCGGTATATACATGGAACGAAGACTACACTGTCTGCACAGCAACGGCAGCAGCCGAAGACGATGAAACTTATGTGGTAACACAGGAGTCCGAAGCGCTGGTAAAGGTCATAACAGAAGCTGCCTGCACCGTCAAAGAGGTCACATCACATACCGCGATGTTCACAGATCCGCTGTTTGAAGCGCAGTCATTGA
>CAMHBE010000080.1 GCA_946183095.1 uncultured Clostridia bacterium
TTTCCACGGCAGTATGCCGCTTAAAAACGTCTCCACGGGCCCCATTTTCTTCCGTTTCTTTGGGGCGCGGCGCTTGTCGGTATTTTTCTTGGGTGTTAATTCAAGTTCGGGCATTTATGCTGCTTCTTTCTTATTCTGCTGTTGCTGTGGTAGTCTCGTGCTTCTCGTAGTATTCGTCAAATCCCTTTATCTTGGAAGTATCCCACTTTCTGCCGCCCCAGCTTCCGCCGTAGAGCTTATACACATAGTCAAAGTAAAGCGGGTCGGGGTTGAGGTATGCCTTGGAGGTATCAACTTCCTCGCTCTCGCCGTCTCTTACGCGTCTTGCAAATACAACGAAACGTGTATCGGCATTTGCTTTGCCGAGCGGGTAATAGCAAGTGGAAAGTGTGAGAAGTTCATCGCCGTATTCGAGGTCAACGTCGGTGTAGAACAGGCTCCTGTCCATTATCTGACCGAGGTAGTCATAGAACTCGCCCTCGTTTGCAATAGTCCTCTGCTTATAGTATTTGAACACTTCACCGTTCTTTTCTTCGGTGTTTACGAATATCGCGGCAAATACCTTATATGTACCCTTTTCCCAGATAGTGTCGAATGTCACCGTAGGAGAAGTCGTGTACTGGTTCAGGCTGTTGCTTGCGGTCGTGGGATGCCCCACCGCATACCACGGGCAGTATCTCGTTATCTTTGCGAAACTCTTGCCGGATGCCATGTTATGTCCGTAGAGAATGGTGTTCGCGGGACGTGTTCTTGTGGTGAACGGGCACTTGAAGTCGGCGAATATCGCACCTTCCTTTACCACTCTGTACAGGAAATCATGGGTCAGGAAGTACTTGTTGTCGGTGTACTGCACAACAGGCTCGCTTATATCCGTCTCGCCGGGTATGTAAACATTCACCCAGCCTATCATATTATCGTTTATCGACTTATATTCCTCGTAAGTCTGCGGATCGTGTCCGAGAGCGTCGAGAGCATCCTTCACTCTCTGATATGTCTCGTCGTCATCGTAGCTCGAACGGTCGATCTTCGTGGAGCTCAGATCCTTGAACGAGCCCCATGAATCGTCCGGCGCAGCGTCCGTCATTACCGGCAGGGGCGGCGGAGTTGTCGTTGTGGTGGTCGTTACCTTCGGAGCCGAGGTCGTCTTTGCGGTAGTGGTGTCCGAGGGAGCCTCCGTCACAGGCGCGGGAGTATCGGCAGTCTGCTGCGTATCGGTCGCGGCGTTGTTGTCACCGCAGGCACCGGCGGACATTACCATGCACGCGGCAGCGAGCAGCGCGGCTATCCTCTTTGTCTTGCTTGATCTTAACATAGTTTTTCATCCTTTTTTAAAATATTGTTGTTGTATATATCGGGCATTGCCCGGCTTTTAACTCTCTTGCGGTTCAGCCCTCATAGCTCAGCAGCTTTGAGCTGTCCCACTTTCTGCCGCCCCAGCTTCCGCCGTCGCGCTCATACTGGAACCTGAATTTCAGCGGGTCGGTGTTGCGCACAGCCTTTGAAACATCCACTTCGGCGCTCTCCCCGTCCCTTATCTTTCTTGCAAACACCGCCACACGGGTATCGGCGGTTTCCTTGCCGTAGGGATAATAGCAGGTCGAAAGAGTGAGTATCTCATCACCGTATGTGAGGTCAACGTCCGTCCAGAGCACACTTCTGTCCATAATATCAAGAATAAACGTGTTAAACGTCTCTTTATTTGCAAAATCCCTGTAATTGAGGTAAGGATATACCTCTCCGAGCTCTTCCTGCGTATTGAACAGCACACAGGCGAATACCTTCCACTCGGCGTTCTCGTACAGCGTATTGAACGTTACGGTGGGGTGGTCGCGGTAGAATTTCAGCGGGTCGGCGCTCTCTTTCGGCTGGTAGTAACGCGAGAGTTTCGCGAACATCGTATCGCCGTTCCACATATTATGCCCGTACAGTATCGTATTCCCCGACAGCCTGCCGTTATCGAACCTGTTGCGGTAGTCGGCGAATATCGCGCCGCGCTGTGCATCCTCTTTGTAGAAGTTATGCGTGAGGTAGTAGTCGTTGTCCTCCGACTGCACAACGGGGTAGTCGATATTGACAATAGGATCATTTTTGTCACCGAGCTTCACCCAGCCCACTATATCGGGATTTATCGAGTACAGCTTCATGAAGTCTATCTGTATCTCCGGAACTTCTTCGAGCACCTTTTCTACTTCGTTCACCGACAGATCGACGATACCGCTTATCTCTATCGGGGTGGGCTTGCTGCTTTCGTCCAGCGTCACCGAGGCAGTCGGCTGATATATGCGGCTGAGTTCAACGTCGATCTTCTGGTTGTTCCACTCAACTATCACGTTATACACCACAGAGCCGCCGGTTATCACGAATGCTACCACCGCGATATCGAATATGATCTTCCTCACGGATTCGGCAACGCCGTCGCCTTTCATGGGGAATATCGCGTGTATCGCACGGACGAAGATGTTCGGCTTTTTCTTCTTTTCCCCGTAGTAATCATCATCTTCATCATCTTCATAGACTATCTGCTGCTTCTTTTTCGTATTTTTCCGTGTGTCGGGGATATCGTCGTCGTCATCATCATCGTCAAAGTAACTTGCCGTGATGTAAGTTCCGTCGGCTGCGTCTTCCTCGGTCGGCATATCGAACGAACGTTCCCTGCCGGAATGACCGCTTGTTTTTCTGTGCGGTCTTTTGGAAAAGCTTGACATAACTTTCTCCTTTAACAATTCTCTATTTATATAGTCTGTATTTTTCTCAAAATAGTTTCAAGTGCCGTGAGCGCTGTTTCATATCTTATGGCTTCACGGGCATTTGCGGCTTCCGGGAATTGTTCCCCGGTAAATAAATACTTTTTCGCTTCTGCAAAACTTTCAACCGCAACACCGATATAAACCGTTCCTACGGGCTTTTCGGGAGTTCCCCCCGTGGGTCCCGCGATACCCGTCACCGACACTGCTATATCTGCGCCGGAAAGTTTACGGACACCCTCTGCCATTTGCACGGCTGTTTCTTCGGACACTGCACCGACAGTCGCAAGCGTATCCTCTTTCACGCCGAGGAGCTTCATCTTTGCTTCATTTGCGTATGTGCATACTCCGAAACCGAACACATCGGAAGAACCGGACACCGAGGTTATCTCTGCGGAGATAAGCCCGCCGGTGCAGCTTTCGGCGGTTGCAGCCGTAAAACCGCGCTCCTTTAGTAATTGTACTACATTTTCGGCTGTTTTGTCAAGTTTTGTTACCACTTTGTAATAATTTACTCCTGATTTTTTATTTAATTTTCACAAAAAGGAATAATGCAGCACACCCATCATTACCTATAGAGTCTCGTGCATTTACCGAACGCGGCGATGTAGGAAGCGTCTTCTGACGCAAAAACAAACCCGATTTGGAGCGCGCCGCATATTGCCCTCTCGCAAGTCTCATCTGCATTATCGCGGCGTGTAACGTCTCCACGCCGCGCGTGGCGCCGCCCGCGGAGGGCAAAAAATCTCAAGCGGCAGCGTCCTCTCGCCTCTCTCAAGCGTCAGCGTCCTCTCGCCGCTCTCAAGCGCAGCGCCCTCTCGCCGCTCTCACAATCTGAAATCCTTTATCTCGATACCTTCTATTGCCTTCTGTATCAGCGGCTCGAAATCGAATCTTGCTTCTGCCCTCTCTACTTCTTCTATTACCGGCTTTGTTTTCGGGTGTTTGGGTGTAAATACCGTGCAGCAGTCCTCATAGGGCTGGATAGAAGTCTCGAACGTACCTATCTTCCGGGATATCTCCGTTATTTCCTTCTTGTCGAGCCCTATCGCGGGACGGAACACGGGATATTCCGCGACCTTATCGGTACAGCCGAGCGCCATGATAGTCTGGCTTGCGACCTGACCGACGCTCTCGCCCGTTATCATCGCTTTGTAGTCCTTTTGCGCACAGATACGGTTCGTTATCTTTATCATAAGTCTTCTCATTATCACCGTGAAATATTCCTCGGGGCAGTTGTCGCGCAGTGCTTCCTGTATCTCGGTGAACGGCACCACATAAAGCCTTATATCCCCGCAGTAGGGCACTATCTCCGTGCAGAGCTCCTCCACCTTCATCAGCGCACGTTCCGAAGTATAGGGCGGGCTCTGGAAATGTATCGCGTCGATGCCGATACCGCGCTTCGCCATCATGTACCCCGCAACAGGGCTGTCGATACCGCCCGACAAAAGCAGCAATGCCGTGCCGCTGCTGCCGACGGGGATGCCGCCGACACCTATGATGCGCAGGGCACTCAGATACGCGTTCGTGTCGCGTATCTCGCATTTTACCGTAACATCGGGGTCATGCACATCGACCGTAAGATGCGGGAAGGCTTCGAGCACCGCAGCACCGAGCTCCTGCTGTATCTCGGGCGAACGCAGCGGGAAACGCTTGTCGGAGCGCTTGGCTTCCACCTTGAACGTTTTCGCGGCACCCAGCACCTCGTCGAGATACGGCATACCCTGCTTCACTATCTCGCCGAAATCTTTGGGCAGCACCGCCGCGCGCTGCACCGCTGCAACGCCGAATGTGCGCGTTACCCACCATATCGCCTTTTCCATGTCGGCTTCGTCATTTTCCGGCATTATATATATCGTTGACTGGTTGCGGGTGATCGAAAATTCACCGCACTTTTTCAGTCTGCGCTTTATATTCCTGACGAGCAGATCTTCAAAAGATGCCTTATTCAGACCTTTGAGGGCTATCTCGCCGTATTTTGCCATTATTACTTCCTGCATTTACGTTTCCTCTTTTTCTGCAATATCCGCAATTTCTTTTTCTATCTCCGCGATAGTCTCACTGTTGAAGAACGAACTCAGAAAATCTATAGTGATCTCCGTCTGCCCGTCATTCAAATGATCTATGAGCTTTTTCGCGTATTCCTTCGCATCTTTCATATACTATCTCCGAAACCTCTTTATACCGTCCGAAATACCCTCCGCAAGCGCGTCTATATCACTTTCCTCTGTGAAAGGCGACATACTCACGCGTATGGCGCAGTCCGCGTCCTTGTCGGAAACTCCGAACTCGGCGAGAACTCCGCTCGTCTTTCCCTTTGAGCACGCTGAACCGCTCGACACATATATCTCCCGTTCTTCGAGAGAGTGCAGCATTATCTCGCTGCGCACACCGCGCACAGAAAAGTTCAGGATATTCTTCGCGTTCCCGAAACTGTTTATCACAACATCGTCAAGCGTGCCGAGCGCCGCCGTGAGCCTGTCATTCAGCGCGGCATACTTCTGCGTGCAGTCGGGATAACTGCGCACGGCTTCGGCAAATCCCGCTATCAGATCTACGGGTTCGGTACCCGAACGCAGATCTTTCTGCTGCCCGCCGCCCCTTATCAGAGGCTCAAACCGTATGTTCTTCGCAAAATACAGCGCACCTATGCCTTTCGGTCCGTGTATCTTGTGCGCAGAAAGACTGATGATGTCGGCTCTGAGCTGCTTTGACGGCAGTTTGCAGAATCCCTGCACCGCGTCAACGTGTACTATGGTGTGGGGATTTTCGCGCTTTACGGCCTTGTACACCCGCGCCGTGTCTATCATGAAGCCCGTCTCGTTGTTGACCCACATGATGCTGACCATGAGCGTTTTCTCGTTCACCGCGTCGATTATGCGCTGTTCGTAGTCCGCAATGCCCTTCGGCGATACCCGAACGACGTTATATCCGCTGTCTGCAAGCGCATCGAGAGGTCTTGCGACGCTCGGATGCTCGAATGTCGTGGTAACTATCCCGCCGCCGTTGTGGCGGTACGCTTTCGGTACACCGAACAGCGCGGTATTGCTCGCCTCGGTAGCTCCGGAAGTGAACAGTATCCCGCCTTCAAGCCCGAGCTTATCGAGCAGCACGGTCTTTGCGTCCTTTATAACTTTTTCGGCATTTATGCCCATTCTGTGCAGCGACGACGCATTGCCGAAGTTGGCTGCCATGTTGTCGCCCACTGCCTTTATCACGCTGTCAAACGGTCTTGTCGTTGCCGCGTTGTCAAGATAGATCAAATCAATACTCACCTGCTTGCTCAAATGTAGATCTCTTGTTCCGCATATAAACATACTTATATATTATTATACCACATATTGTAAATTTTTTAAATAGTATATCGACCGGAAAATTGCACAAAAATAACGACGTGAAAGTGCAAATATGCTCTTTCTTGTCAAAAAATGTCAGAAAGGATAATAAAAATGGCAAATGTAACAATGTCAAGGCGCGCACTTGCAAGACTGGTGATATTCCCCGCCGCGGCGGTCGCCGTACTGTCGGTGACGGCATGGCAGAACTACTCCCGCGCGGTGTCGGCGGAACGCGCTGTCGAAAACAACTATATGCACGCGGTGGAGGAACTCTCCCTCAACCTCGACAACATAAAGAACGACCTGCAAAAGGGTATGTACACCAACAGCGTGTCTATGCTCTCCGACCTGTCGGAAAAGCTGTGCAGTGACGCGCAGTCCGCAAAAAACTCCCTTTCACGCCTGCCGGTGGAGGAGCTCGACCTTACCGAGACTTACAGGTTCCTGTCACAGGTCGGCAATTACTCGAAGTCGATAGCCGAAAAATGCGCGGAGGGCGGCGGCATCTCAACCGAGGAACGTGAGAATATAGAAAAGCTGTTCGATTACGCGGGTAAGCTCAGCGGTAATATGTGGCAGATAGAACAGCGCATCGGTGACGGTGAGATCACCCTGTCCGATACGGTGAAAACAGCATCACAGCTCGGTGCGGGCGACCCGGTGAACGTTACCAGCGGATTTTCGGATTTCGCCGTCAACGACAATAACTACCCCACTCTGATATATGACGGTCCCTACTCCGACCATATCATGGAAAAAGAACCGCTCATGCTCAAAGGCGAAAAAATGATAGATGAGGAAGAAGCTGCCCGTCTTGCAAAGAAACTCACAGGCGGCGACCTTCGCCTGCTTACGGAGGAACAGGGGAAGATGCCCTCCTATGTCTTTACCGACGAACGCCGGACAGTCGCAGTCACCAAAGCCGGCGGGCATTATTCGTATATGCTGGCGGCTGGCAATGCCGGAAAAGCCACGATAACAGCCGCGCGGGCAGTCGAAAAGGCTAAGGAGTTCCTCGCCGGTATGGGCATACGCAGCGTGACAGACTCATATTATGAGATAAGAAACGGTATCTGCATCGTCAACCTTGCTGCGCAGCAGAACGGCGTAACGATGTACACCGACCTGATAAAAGTCGGCGTGGCGCTCGATACCGGCGAGGTGCAGTCCTTCGATATGCGCGGCTATCTCACCAATCACACGATAAGGGAACTGCCGCCGCCGAAAATATCCGGCGAACACGCACAAACTCTGATATCCCGCAGCCTTACGCCGATATCGTCGCAGCTGTGCGTAATCCCTTCCGACGGCAAGAACGAGATATTCTGCTATGAGGTGCGCTGCACCGGGCTCGACGGCGAGAACATCCTCGTATATCTCAACGCCGAGACAGGACGCGAAGAGGAGATACTGATACTGAAAATAGGCAGCGGCGGCGTGCTCACCGTATAAGCTCATCCGTGTACGGCTTTTTTGACCGGTGCCGGAAGAATAAAAACGGCGGAACTGTGATGATAGTTCCGCCGTTTCTGCGTATCAATA
>CAMHBE010000081.1 GCA_946183095.1 uncultured Clostridia bacterium
GCTCTCACCGTTCCCCAGCGCCGCGCAGATCATCGCACGGTGGGAAATGCTCTTTGACGGGGGCACGGAGACTTTTCCTTTCAGAAAAGCCGGGGTCAAACGAATGTCCATAAGAATAAATAATGAATACCAAAATTGCTGTACTGCCATTCAGGCAGGTGTCTGACAATGCCGCTTATTCCGCGAGCATCTTCTTGAACTCGGAGAGCTTCATCTTTACGATCTCCGCTTCGCCGATCTTCTTGCAGAGTATGATGTTGATATCGTCGGAAAAGCGCTTCTTGTCGTTTGCCGCGTTATCGTAAAGGGACTCGGGCGAGATATCGACGTGGTAGGGCAGCTTGTTCACGATAAGGCAGCGTCTCAGGCGGTCGTTCACGCTCTCATCCACAAGTCCGTGCTTGCAGGCAGCCTTTGTAATGGTCATCATGCCCACCGATACAGCCTTTCCGTGGGAAAGTCCGTTGAAGTTCTGTATCTTCTCGACAGCGTGACCGATAGTATGACCGAAGTTCAGTATCATGCGTTCGCCCTTGTCAAACTCGTCGTTCTCGACAACTTCACGCTTGATGTCAACACACTTGACGATGATCTCTTCGAGGTGTTCCTTCGCTTCGCCCTTTTCGATAAGCCCGAAAAGTTTCTCCGAACGTATCATTCCGTATTTCACAGCTTCGCCGAGACCGTCCTTGAAATAGTCCTCGGGCAGTGTGGAAAGCGTGTCGATATCGGCAACTACCAGCTTCGGCTGCTTGAAAGCGCCGACGAGGTTCTTGCCCGCCTCTATGTCAACGGCAGTCTTGCCGCCAACGGAGCTGTCGATCTGTGCAAGGAGCGATGTGGGGACCTGAACATAGTCGATGCCGCGCAGGTAAGTTGCAGCCGCAAAACCCGCAAGATCTCCCACAACACCGCCGCCGAGAGCGATTATGCTGTCTGCGCGGGTGATGTTTTCGGCTGCGAGCCAGTCGTAGAGCTGGAGCAGTGTTTCGTGGGATTTGCTCTTTTCGCCGGGCGCGAACACGAAATCCGACACCTCAAATCCCGCAGCTTTCAGCGACTCCGTCACCTTTTCGCCGTAGATATCGAACACGTTGTCGTCCGAGACTATCATCGTCCTGCGGGAGCCGAGAACTTCCGAGGCATATTTTCCGATATCGGCAAGCAGCCCGCTGCCGATAAGTACGTCGTAATCCTGTGATGCTTTTACTGTGATCTTGTTCATATCTCTGTCCTTTTTGTGTTTATTTATTGCTTTACTTCCTTCATTGTCTTGTTTTTGAGGAAGATAAACAGCTTCGGGGATACCTTCTTCAAGGTCTTTTTCGCCCAGATAAACGCGTCCTCTTTTGCCTTTGCAGTCTTATAGAGGAACTTGCGCGGGTAATGCTTCGAGGTTATCTTCTTGTCGAGCGCGGCTTCCTTCTTTGCTGCCTGTTCGGGCGGCAGCGCATAAATAGCCTTGTATTTTCTGACCAGCTTGTTGAAATTGTACGCGATAAAGAGGATGTCGTACTTCGGGTACTGCGGCATACGCAGCTGAACAGGGTCGTTGGGGTCAACGGACGGGTCGATGAAACCGCCGTCCTTCGCTGTTTTTTCGAGTATCGTCATGGGGTACGGGTAGAAGATGTTCGGTATTACCTTGTCCACATCGAGCTTCGCGTTCAGCTTTATCGTTTCGAGAGAAAGCTCTATCGTTTCATACGGCAGACCCACGATGTTGTATGTCAGCGCGGTTATCTTGTATTTGCGGAACCACTTCGACTGCTGTATCAGCATATCGTTCTTCATGTTGCGGTGCAGGTACTTGCGGCGGAACTCCTCGTTGCCGTTCTCAAGACCTATGTCTATCATATAGCAGCCGCCCTCTTTGAGCATACGCACCATGTCCTCGTCAAGCACGTCGAAACGGAGATTGCAGTTGAACGGCAGGTGTATGCGCTCGATGTACATGGGCATGAACTCATAGAACCATTCCTTGTACATATTGAAGATAGCGTCGCGGAACTCGATGAACTTGATGAACGGGTATTTCTTCAACAGCAGTTCAAGCAGTTCTATCGACTTCTCCGGGCTGCGGAAACGGCAGTATTTCTTCTTGTTCGGATAGATATTGCGGAACTGTGAGTTGCCGCAGTATGTGCAGCTGAACAGGCATCCGCGGGAGAGCATCACCATTGCGGTGAAGTTCTTTGAACGGTCGAGGTTCTCGTAGTCGAACAGGTCGAAATCCGGGAACGGCAGTTCATCGAGGTCTTCTATCAGCGGGCGCACGGGGTTTTTCTTATACGTTCCGTCCGGCAGGTTATAATGCATACTGAGTATGTCTGTGCGGAAAACGCCGTCCCGCAGTCCGTCCATCTGTTCGAGGATAGGATATTCTCCCTCGCCCTCGCAGACGATATCCACACCGCGTATCTTCGCGCATTCATCCGGCACGAGGATAGCGTGATACCCGCCGATCATCACGGGGATATCGGGCATATTGTCATCGAGCCAGCCGCACATCTCGGTAATGAACGGTATCGCGGTCGTTCTTGCGGTAAATCCTATCAGATCGGGCTCAAAGCTCCTGACTTTATCAAGAAATTCCTGCTTTTCGGGCATATACAGTTCGTGGTAAAGCTTAACGTCATGCCCGCCGCCTTTCACGACCGCGGATATCGACGCGAGACCCTCGCTGTAATTGCCGAGCTTGTTCTTGCTGTATTTATCTTCCTCGAGAAAATCGGGGTATATCAGCAGAAGTCTTTTCTGTTCAGCCATTTTCATGTCTCACTTTCCTGTTGTTGCTTTTCTTTCATATCCATATATGTTTATATTTTACCGCAAAATACCGAATATGTCAAGAGAAAATACGATTTTTAATAAAAAACCGCGAACGTCTGTTGACATCCGCGGGAAAATGTGTTATAATACCCTTAGAGATAAGGGTGCGCCGATGTGGCTGCTCCCGAAGCAGTGATTTATTTATGTAAGAAATAACCACCGAACGTTGGCAGACATTGACGGTGGTTATTTCTTTTTATGACTGTGCCAAAAAGCACGGAGCCATTCTAATTCGCGTTTGTTATAGCATATTATCGGCGGTTTGTCAATTTTTCGTTTATCCGGGAATATTTCCGGACAAATCATTATATATTGTTATCAGGAAATACGGACAAACGAGGTACTTATGCAAAAAGGATTTATTCGCAACACAGCAGCGCTGTTCACAGCTGCATTCATCTCCAAAGCTCTCGGCGCGGTACTGAAAATACCGCTCGGCAACATTCTCGGCGGCGAAGGTATGGGATATTTCACCACCGCCTACAGCATATTCACGCCGGTGCTGTCATTCGTCTGCGCGGGCATCCCGACGATACTTACCCGAAGCGTCGCGGCATATTACGCAGAAGGCGACTGCGGAAAAGTCAGAAAGATGCGGCAATGCTCACTGCTGCTCGCCGTACTCGCGGGAACGATAGGCGCAGCGCTCATCTGCATAGCCGCAGTCCCGTTCGTGTGCTATATCGCAAACTCGCCGGAAAGCCTGCCGGGTGTGCTGATGATCGCACCGTGCGCACTGTTCTGCTCGGTAACGGCAGTCTATCGCGGATATTACGAGGGGCTGTCGGATATGCTGCCGACGGCGCTCTCACAAGTCATAGAGGCATTCATCAAGGCGCTGCTCGGGGTCGGGCTTTCGTATTTCGTTTACGCAAACGGGATACGGCTGTTCGGCTCGCAGCAGGCTTCACTTCCATACGCTGCTGCGGCGGCTATCCTCGGTGTTACCATAAGCGAGATGTGCGGGATGCTGTTCATGCTTATCCGTTCAAGGAACAAGAAAGACAGCTTCCGCAGATACGGCGGAAAAATGTCATTTGCCGAGATGTTCGGGATATGTAAGGATATCGCCGCGAAAGCGCTTCCCGTCTCACTCGGTGCCGCCGCTTCCAACCTGCTGTCGCTCGCGGATATGTTCACCATTTCAAACTGTATAGACCTGTCGATAAACCTGTTTCCCGGCGAATGGAGCGGGAACCCCGTCATTGCGTCGGGCGTAGCGGGTGTCGGGAACTTCATGTACGGCTGCTACGCGGGAATGATAATGTCGGTGTATATGCTTGCAGCGGCGGTATCGGGAGTTATCGGACGCTGTGCGATGCCGAGACTTGCGGCGGCTGCGGAAAAAAACGACCGTTCCGCGCTCTCCCGCGAGATAAGGCTGACGATCAAAGGCACCGCAGTCCTGACCGCCCCGCTGACGGTCTTTATGGCTGTGCTGTCGGATCCTGTACTTGCAACGCTTTACCCGGTGCGGGAAACGGAAGTCTCTGTCAGCGTCATCCCACTCGCGATACTCGGCGCCGGAGGGCTTGCAGCCGGACTTCTGGGAGCGGTAAGCACGCTTTTCATAGCTTACGGTGACTTCGGGACACCGATAAAGATCACACTCGTGGGCGGTGCAATGAAACTTTTGCTGAACTGCGCGTTCATCATCATTCCGTCTGTGAACATTTCCGGCGCGGCGATATCCGCTGTACTGTCAAATGTCATCTGCCTGATATATGCGGTGCATATCGCAAAAAAGCGTATCGGCGACGACATCCCGTATATATCGTATGCGCTGCCGTCCGCATTTGCGGCGCTCGGAGGAGGCGTCGGCATATATCTGTTCTATACGGGAATGCGGGACACGGCAGGTACGCTCGGTGCAATGTGCATTTCCGCATTGCTCGGTACGGTGATGTATGCGCTGATGCTGTTCATTTCCGACAGCAAGGACTGCGCCGCCGCTCTGAAAATGCTTACCCGCAGGAAGGCTTAGCGTATTGCCGAAAATAAACTCTTGCAATTTCCCGGGAAATGTGGTAGAATAGATGCACTATCATTTGAAAGGACGTTGAAAGATGTTTGAGATCAAGGAAAGATACGGGATAGACGACCTGCGGGAACTCATGAAAGTGCTTCGCAGCGAGAACGGCTGCCCGTGGGACAAGGTACAGACACATGAAAGCATCCGCATGGACGTGCTCGAAGAAGCCTACGAGGTCGCGGAAGCCATAGACAGCGGCAAAAAGGACCTGCTGAAAGAGGAACTCGGCGACCTGCTGCTGCAAGTTGTATTTCACAGCGAGATAGAAGATGAACAGAACTCGTTCAACTTCGATGATGTGTGCGACGGTATCTGCAAAAAGCTCGTTTACCGCCACCCGCACGTTTTCGGCGATATAAAAGCCGATACCCCCGAACAGGTGCTGAAGAACTGGGATGTGCTCAAATCGGAGTCAAAAAACGAAGAAAAAGCGTCCGACAGGCTCAGAAGCGTGCCGAAACTGCTCCCCGCTCTCATGCGCGCCGAAAAAGTAGGTAAGCGTGCGGCTAACGCGGGTATGGATTTCCGCTCCACCGGCGAAGTAATAGAACGTTTGAAAAGCGAAATATCCGAGCTCGAAGAGGCTCTGAATGACGGAAATGACAGAAATGACAGAAAAACAGAGGAAGAACTGGGAGATATTCTGTTCTCTTGTACAAACTTATCGAGATTTTTGAAAAAAGATAGCGAAAAAGCCTTGACAAATTCAATAAATAAGTTTATAATACGATTTAGTGAAGTTGAGACCGCGCTCGAAAAAGAGGGAAAGACTTTTTCGGACGCCACCCCCGATGAACTCGATTCTATCTGGGAAAAGGTCAAGGCTTGCTCGGAGTGACTGACGAGGCACCGTCGGGTCATACATCATTAAAGAGCTTTGAGCTCCGGACAGCGGAACAAAGTTCACAAAACTATCTAAATCATTTTTTATGGAGGTTTAAAAATGACTAAGGCAGAATTGATTTCAGCTATAGCAGAAAAGACCGAACTCAGCAAGAAGGATTCCGAAAAGGCACTCAACGCATTTGTAAGCGTTGTTACAGATTCTCTTGCAAAGGGCGACAAGATCCAGCTCGTTGGCTTCGGTACATTTGAGACAAGAGAGCGTGCAGCTCGTGAGGGCGTTAATCCCCAGACAAAGAAAAAGATCAAGATCCCGGCTACGAAAGTTCCCGCATTCAAGGCAGGCAGATCTTTAAAAGATGCTGTTGCCAAGTAATTGTCGGTTTGACGATATTAAACCGGTTCCGGCTGCGCAAGTACGGATCCGGTTTTTATTTTCGCCGGAAACAGCAGGAAGGAGATAATCAATGAGACTCGACAAATACCTGAAAGTTTCGCGCCTGATAAAGCGCAGAACTGTCGCGAATGAAGCCTGTGACGCTGAAAAGGTCAGCGTGAACGGCAAGCCCGCCCGTGCGTCCTACGATGTCAAAGAGGGCGATATCATCGAGATAAACATGGGACGCACTCCCCTGAAAGTGCGCGTCGTGAAGATAGCGGAAGTTGTAGGCAAAGACGGCGCCACAGACCTGTATGAAGTTGTCTGAAAGGTTCTAAATGCACGTCCGCGGACATATTATAGTTATACGAAAGCCTGTACATCGTACACAAAAGGAGAAAGCATGAACAGCAGCATAACCGTAAATGACCGCAGCGACCTGCTCGTGTCCGGCGTAAAGTCGGTCGAGAGCATCACAGATACCGAGATAGTCATATTCACCGATGACGGCGACCTTGTTATAAAGGGGGGCGGTCTCGAATCCGACGAGTTCGACCCGGCATCAGCCGTTTTCCGCGCAAGAGGGCGCATAGATGCCCTCACCTACCGCACCGGGAAACGCCACCTGTCCGACAACATCATAAGTCGGCTGTTCAAGTGAGGAGCCGCCATGTTTGAGACTACAGAGCAGACTCTTTCACTGTGCGGCAGTTTCGCGTCGGCAGGTTTCATCCTCGCCGTGCTGTACAACATACTGCGGTTCCCGCGGCTGGCGTTCCCGAAACGAAAGGTCATGGGCGCCTTGCTGGATGCGCTGTTCGCGATTATCGCGGCGCTCACGCTGTTCATAATGTCCGTGGAATACGGAACGGGATTCTTCCGCCTGTACTATTTTGCGGCGGCGGCGTTCGGGTTTGCGGCAAATATGCTCACTCTCGGCTGGCTCGTCCCTCCGCTTTCAAAGCTCTTCTCACGTTTTTGCGGTGCGGTCGGACGGCTTATCGCAAGGGCTGTGGGGGTTGCTGTAAAGCCTTTATGTGCAATATGCACAAAAGCAGCTGCGAAAATTGCTGCAATAAGAAAAAATATGCGTGAAAATGCCGAAAATAACAAAATCCGCTTGCAATCGCACCTTCAAAAGGTGTATAATAAATCTAATCGTAAAATAGGCGAAGAGTCTGGAAAGGGCGGTGAACGCGGCAATGTTATCAAAGCGAAAGTCAGGAAAATCGTCTAAGCTGCCTTTTATTTTCGCATTTGCCGCATTCGTAGCACTCGCATACGCCATAGTCAGCCTTATCGCCATGCAGGTCGAGATAGCACAGAAATCCGCCGAATATGAACAGCTCTCGGATCGCCTGTATGAGCTGAAAACACAGAATGAGATGCTCGAACGCTATACAAGCGAGGAGTACAAAATGGGCTATGTAGAGGACATTGCCCGAAATGAGCTGGATTATTCATACTCCGATGAGAAGATCTACTATTTTTCCTATGGCAGCAAGCTGCTGTGCTATGCGGT
>CAMHBE010000082.1 GCA_946183095.1 uncultured Clostridia bacterium
TGCCCTTGCAATGGCTACTCTCTGCTGCTGACCGCCGGACAGCTCACTGGGTTTCCTGTCGAGCAGGGTCTCTATCTGCACGAGCTTTGCCGCCTGCGTGACCTTGTCCTGCATCTGCCACTTGTCGAGCTTTTTATCGCCCTTGAAATTTTCCAGCGGGAACATGATATTTTTTTTGACAGTGAGATGCGGGTACAGAGCGTAATTCTGGAATACGAGCCCGACACCTCTGTTTTCGGGCGGCTCTTCGGTGACATCCTCATCGTCGAAGAATATCTGACCGGATGTGGGCGTTTCGAGCCCGGAGATAAGGTTAAGGCAAGTGCTCTTTCCGCAGCCGGAGGGACCCAGCAGACCTATGAGCTTGCCGTCGGGTATCTCGAAGCTGAAGTTGTTGACCGCGACGACATCATCGCCTTTTTTATTGCGGTTCGGGAACTTCTTGGTAAGGTTTTTCAGGACTATCTTCATATCAAGCTTCTCCGTTCTGTGCTTCCCCGGGAACTGCGCTCCTGACGAAGTAGTGTCTTGCGAGCGACTTTGAGAGCCCGTCAAGTCCGGGGTACATTATTCTTTCGCTGATGTTGAACTGGTCGAGCATATCCCGCACCGCCCACCGTATCTCCTTTTTGATTATGTAGCGCATGGTATGGTCGGTGTGCTTGTCGAGGAAATCCTCGATATCTTCTATGCCGGCGGGGATTATCGAGAAGAACGAGTACTGGTTTATGATACGCTGATCGACGGAAGGCGGCTCGATATTGACGAACGCCTCCGAGCCCATGTCGATATCGTACTGCTCGATGCTGTCAACTATCGACGTGAGGGCATCCACCGAGAACACGAAAGTCCTCTCACGTTTGAGTGCTTCGCGGTATCGCCTTGGCAGATTCTTGTTTGCGTCCCGCATATCGAAGCGCCACACTACGCAGTCCCGCTTGTCGAGCTTGTCGAAGTTGTTCTCCGTGCAGGCAAAATGCAGCGCTATCAGCGGGGAGTACGTCCAGTCCATGAGCCTTGTCGGCAATCCGTGATGCTGACCTATCATCATCTGTTTCCAGATAGATGAACTGAGCGTGGGGTCTTCGATGCACGCGTATTTGCTGAAATTTTTCAGCACGCAGGGTTCGAGTTCTTTGTGAAGCTGCTTGCAGTTCAGGCGCAGGCTTGTAGTGAGCCTGTAGTTCGCGTCGGGCATCCCGCGGTAGAAGAACGGACTTCGCACCCTTTTTATATCGGGGTTGTATTTCTGCTCGGATATGAGCTTCATTATCCCCTCTATGCTGTCTATTACGACTGTTTCTATCATTTATATCACCTAATATTACATTATAAACCATTTTACCGCGCTTGTCAAGTTTGAACAATAGGTCACCTCTAAAAAAATATGTATTGACAAAGCCTTTGCTTTGGTGTATAATAGATATGGTCAGCGAAAAGACCTATGTTTTCCGAACAGTATCGTGTTTATGTGTGCGGTAATGATAACATCTATGTCAAAAACATAATACGGGAAATCACAGAAAAAGCGGAGCTTACCTTTAACATAAGGGAACCTCTAAAAACCCATTTGAGAGAAAATGAGGTACCCATAAGTATTATAGACAAACTCCGCAAGAAAGCCGCTGATAATAATTTTCATATTTTTCAGGAGGGGTTCACTATGAAGATCACGTCATTTAATCCGCTTATCGTAACAAAGGATGCAGAGAATGTCATTAAGATGTTTGAGGAGCTTGGATTCAAGCGTCATCACACAAAAGATGACATAGGCAGGGACAGCGTCACCAACGTCCGTATGAAGAACGACGAAGGTTTTTATGTGGATGTCTCGCAGGCCGAAGAAGAACATGTGATGATCCGTATGAACGTAAGCGATCTCGATGAAGCGACCGAATTCCTTAAAGCCCATGGATTCAGAATGGCAAGACATGAGGCTGCAAAAGACACGGTAGATACCGGCTCATCAAAGTTCAATATTATGGTATCACCTACGGGAACGATATTCAGCGTTTCTCAGCACATCAAGGAATGACCGGAACAGGTACAGGTGCGGTCTTGCGTTTCAGACATACAGGATCGCTGTAAAATTCGGCTATTACACGACAGTATCGCGTAATAGCCGTTTTTGTTATGCTTATAACTATGCGGTCGTGATAAGTGTTGACTTACCGCATCTTCTTATTACGGTTATTACCTTGATTATCTTCTTGTCTTTGAATGCGATCAGCTTATTCGGGTATTCCTCGCGTATTGTTGTGTTCTGCCCCTGCGCGTTTATCCTTGCAACGCCTACCGCAGTTCTTGCAGGAATCGGTAATGCAGCGAAATACGGCATTATAATAAAGTCCGGCGAGGTACTGGAGCGCTTATCCCGAATAAAAACTGCTGCATTTGACAAGACCGGAACACTGACCTATGGCAAGCCGCAGGTGGTCAAGGTTTGCTCCTGTGACAAAACCTGTTCGGACGATGATATTCTTCGGTTTGCCGCACTGGTGGAGCAGAAATCCGAACACCCTCTCGGCAAGGCGATATGCAGGCTCTATTCCGAAAACGGCGGCAAGCCCGAAGATGTTTCCGACTTCAGAATGACCGCCGCAAAAGGCGTTTCGGGAACTGTTGACGGCAAATATATAACGGTCGGCAAGGCGGCGGGAGAATTACCGGAAAACGTGCGGTCAGATGCCGAGAAACAACTTTCCAAAGGCGCAACGGTAGTCTATGTTTATGCTGACGGTATTCTTATCGGGTTTATCGCGCTTGCGGATGTGGTGCGCAATGATGCGGCAGACACCGTAAAGCGGCTGAAAGCAGTCGGCATAACTCCTGTGCTGCTGACCGGTGATAACGCATCTGCCGCTCACGCGATAGCGGAAACTGTGGGAATTGAGACTGTACATACCGACCTGCTGCCCGAGGACAAAATGAAGATCATAAAGGGCTATTCCGACAAGGGAGATGCAGTTTGTATGATCGGTGACGGCGTGAACGATGCGCTCGCCCTGACCGGTGCGGACGCAGGTATCGCTATGGGCGGTATCGGCTCGGATATTGCGATAGAATCCGCCGATGCGGTGCTTGTCAGCGACGAGATCAAGCGCCTGCCCTATCTGTTCGATATGATGCAGAGAGTTATGAAGAAGATAAAAGTCAATATAATAGCTTCCCTTGTCATCAATATCAGCGCAGTTGTTCTCTCCGCGCTCGGTATTCTTACACCTGTTACCGGTGCGCTGTGGCACAATTTCGGCTCGGTGTTCGTTGTGGTCAATGCGGCTTTGCTGCTTCGCGTGAAGGAAAGTTCGTAAGTTTTTGCGAATGGAACGCTTTAATATTTCATTTCTCTCCATTTCTGATTTTCTCGCTCAGTGCGAGGATTTCGTCCTTTACCTTTTCGCGCGAGCTTTTGGTGATCTTCTTGTAAAGCGGGTAAGCTGTCAGCATTCTGTTCGGTGCAGTAAAAGGGAATTATTTCACTGTTTATTCCGATGATATTATAGGCATAGGCTGAAAGGAGGCACTGCTATGAAAGCGATAGAAACACACGATCTCTGCAAATCCTTCCACGGGATATACGCGGTGGAAAACCTTGACTTAACGGTGCCGGAGGGTGCAATATACGGCTTTATCGGCGAGAACGGCTCCGGCAAATCCACCACGGAAAAGCTTATATGCGTGCTGCTCGTTCCGACGCACGGCAAGATAAAGCTCTACGGCAAGTCCTACCGAAACCCTGCCGAGCGTGCGCAGATAGGGACGCTTATCGAAGACCCCGCCTGCTTTCCCGGCTCAACGGTGTATCAGAATATGATGATGCAGGCGCTCAATCTCGATGTGAAAGACCCGGCGAACGAGATCGCGAGGGTGCTTGACTTAGTGCAGATGACAGAGCACGCCGATAAGAAGTTCGGCAGATGCTAACTCGGAATGAAGCAGCGTATAGGCATTGCTCAGGCGCTTCTCGGACACCCGAAGCTGCTTGTGCTGGACGAGCCGATAAACGGACTTGACACCGAAGGCTGCCGTATCGTGCGGGAAACGCTGCAATACATCAACCGCGAGGAGGGTGTCACTATCCTCATCACCTCACACATTCTTGACGAGCTTTCCAAAATTGCCACACACTACGGCATAATCAAGGAAGGCAGGCTCATTCAGCAGATACGCGCGGAGCAGATGTCCGAGCGCTGCCGTGACCACATACTTGTGCGCACCGCGAACGATATGAAGGCGTTTGCGTTTCTGCGCAGGCATTACGAGACTGAGATTTCCGAAAACGGCATAAAGGTCTACGGAGAGCCGGACAGCATGAAGATCTCCGCAATGCTTATGGAAGAACAGATACCGGTGGTGCAGCTCGAAACAAGGCGCATAGGACTTGAGGAATACTACATCGGCATTATGGAGGCGAGAAGCGTATGAACGCATTGTTAAGACGCGATATTTACAGGCTTTTCAGAACGCCGTTATTGTATCTGTTTATGCTGTGCGCGGCGGTAATACCGGGTTCGCTGTCGGTAACGACGGGCTTCGAGCCGGGATATGACGCATGGGGACAAGTCAGCGGGTTGTTCAGCGCGGGAATATTCGCGATAGCCGGAGTTTTCCTCGCGTTCTTCATCGGCAATGATTACAAGAGCGGAGCGGTAAAGAATATCTTCTCGCTGTTTCCTAAAAAACGAGGGTACGCTGCCGCAAAACTGATAACAGGCGCGGTAGCGGGGATTATGATACTTCTTGGCTATTTGCTCGGCGCAGCGATATTCGGAGTTTTCACGGGCGCAGACTTCACAATTGGATTGTTTGATATGCTGTGCGCGGTCATTGCAAAGGCGGGAATGATTTTCCTGTTCAGCGGCATATATGTCTGCGTTGCGTCGCTGTTCAGAAACAAAGTCTGGTTCTCGGTATTCGGGATTCTGGCGGTGACGATGCTGTTCATTCCGGCACTGCTGATAACGCTGGGAACGCCGCTGATAATGGCAGGACTTACATAGCCGCAGGAGTTATCGGGCTGTTCGTATTCCCGGGTATCGCGGCTCTTATAATGAACAAGCTCGATGCGCTTGCGTAAGGGGGAATAAAAATGTACGCGATAGAAACACATGATCTTACAAAGACCTTTCACGGGACAAAAGCCGTGATCGCACTGAATATGCACGTTCCCGAGGGCGCAATATACGGATTTCTCGGTGAGAACGGCTCGGGAAAATCCACCACCGAAAAGATGATAACCGGACTGATGAACCCGAAAAGCGGCAGCATAAAGCTGTACGGCAAGCCGCACACCGACCCGAAGCTGCGAGCGGAGATAGGGGTGCTTATCGAGGCTCCGGGGTGTTTCCCGAAAATGACGGTGTATGACGATCTGATGATGCAGGCGTATGCTATGGGCATCAAAAGTCCGGAGCAGGAGGTCGGGCGTGTGCTGAAGCTCGCCAGAATGGGCGGCTAGGCAGGTCGGAAATTCATCGAATGTTCGCTCGGTATGAAGCAGCGTATCGGACTTGCAAAGGCGCTTCTCGGTCGTCCTAAGCTGCTTGTTCTTGACGAACCGATAAACGGTCTTGACGCGGACGGCATGAGGATAGTGCGCGAAACGCTCACCTATCTCAATCAGGAGGAGGGTGTGACTATCCTTGTCAGCTCCCACATTCTGAGCGAGCTTGACAGGATCGCGACGCACTACGGCATTATCAAGCGCGGGAAGCTGCTCCGCGAGATAAAGACGAGCCGGATGTCCGAGGAAAGCGGCGACTATGTTGCAATAAAAACTTCCGATGACCGCAAAGCGTATGACCTGCTCTCCGGCAGCTTTGAGACATACCAGCAAGAGAACGGCGGAATCAAGCTGTACGGCGTTGACGACAATGCGCGCGTTACCTCATATCTCTACAAAAACGGCGTGTCGGTCGGATTCAGCACACTGTATGTTACGATAAACGTATTATTCCGCAGAATGATGGGACTTAGCATAACAGCCTGCTTCTTCTTCGGGACAGGACTTCCGATAATGGCAATGGCATTCCTGCTTGGTAATAACTCTTGGCTCAACATTTTCCTTTACGGTTCGGCGTGCTCTGCAAGCCTTTCTGCCGGTATCACCGAGGTGCTTGTGTGCCTGATATGCTCGGTGATGTGGAGCGCGGTGTATATGCTGATCGCAGTATTTATTCTCAGACACAGAGATCTGGCGCGAAATTAAAGCACAGAAATGCCCGCAGAATGTTCAATCTGCGGGCGTTGCTTATTTTCATTTCCCTTATCCATATTGCAAATAACGACCAAAATCAAGGCATGATTGTATTGCACTTGCTTTTATAAGATTGCTAAAATAGAAGGAGCACGATAAAGATGTATCCTCGATGCAGACTGGACGAAAAACGCGCTCTGAGCCGTTTTTGATATGCGGGTAGGGCAATATCATTACCCACCCGTTTTGTACGGCGCAGAACGCAGAAAATTCCCGATTTTCGACCCGGATTCGCCTATTTCGGAGGTGTCCTGCACCCGCTGTTTTTCTCCCAATTTTAATATGCTGGCACGATGAACGCTTCGTTCACCGTACCTGTTGCATTTCGGTGTCATTTTGCTCTCAAAAGCGCCCTGTTAACAGGGAAATTTGGCAGCTGAGTAACATTAGCCGTATATTCACACCACTGTAAACACCCCATATGGACACACCCACCCCGCGAAGCCGTATTCAATAACCACTAAAGGTTCTGAACCGCATAATAATGTGACTCGGAACCTTCTTCTTATTTGTAATACAGTATATCCGGTTACTTCAGATAAGGCTTATCTTGCCTGAATGATGAAACCAAGAAGAGTCAAACAAAAAGAAAACTTGAAATAGTTAAAAAACTATTGACAAGTGACCGTTCGTTCGCTATAATATAAGTGAACGAACGGTCGCGATTTGTTATGAAGGAGATCGGTATGGCGAATGACACAAAAGAACGAATACTTGAGGCGGCGCTTGCAATGTTTTCACGAAAGGGCTATGACGGGACAAATATCCGTGAGCTCACTGCGTCGCTGGGACTAGTGAAGTCCTCGTTGTACAAGCATTTTGAGAGCAAGGAGGATATTTGGAATGCCCTGCTTGACAAGATGATCGCGTATTACGCGGAGCGTTTCGGGTCTCGGGAAAATATGCCGCCTGTCCCGGAAACACTGGACGGGCTGGTCGGAATGACGATGAAAATGGTTGATATTACTATCCATGACGAAAAGATAGTAATGACGCGAAAGCTGCTAACAATAGAGCAATTCCGCGACGACCGCGCGCGGGAGCTTGCAACAAAGCATTTTCTGACCGGGCTCAAAGAAATGTTCGCATATATTTTTGATGGTATGATGAACAAGGGGCTGCTGCGGCGAGATGACCCGGAAATGCTTGCCTTTGCATATACTGCGCCAATCTCGGCACTGATACATCTTTGTGACCGAGAGCCGGAT
>CAMHBE010000083.1 GCA_946183095.1 uncultured Clostridia bacterium
ATGACGGCTTTAGGGCGGTACGAATGGGCGGCAAGAGGTTTTTAGAGGTGCCCTTCATGAAAAAGATGTCATTGAATGTCACTGACACGCTTGTTATAATGCTATTGTAGATCGGTATGAGAGATACCGGTCTTATTTTGATGAAAGGAGAGAATATGTTGGCTAATGGAAAGCAGAAAAAAGTCGCAGATAAGACCGAGATACTCGAATATCTCACTAATGTCATGCGAAGTGACGAGGTCAGCGAAAAGGAACGCCTTGCAGCTTCTTTCAAGCTCGGTCGTTTCCTCGGGCTCGAAGGAAAGTCCCCCGATACCGACGAGCCGACCCGCGTGGTGATCTATGACGAAAGACAGGAAGATAAACTTTCTTGATGTCATAGCTCCCGCTTTTGAAGCCGTTCACCGCGATATGACCGCAGGTCTGCACACACACTATGCCCTTTGCGGCGGCCGCGGAAGCTGTAAGTCGTCTTTTGCAAGTCTGGAGATTGTGCGCGGTATCATGGCGGATAAAAACGCAAACGCCGTGGCAATACGGAAAATAGGTAAAAATCTGCGCGAAAGTGTCTATGAGCAATGTCTCTGGGCTATCGACAAGCTCGGTGCCGCCGACCTTTGGGACAGTCGTGTGAGCATTCCCGAACTTGTTTACAGACCCACAGGTCAGCGGATAGTGTTCAAAGGGGCTGATGATCCCCGCAAGTTCAAATCCGTAAAAATGGCACAGGGATATGTGAAATTTATATGGTATGAGGAAGCCGACGAGTTCGCGGGCATCGAAGAGATAGATGTGATAAATCAGTCTCTCATGCGCGGGAACGGGGGATTCGTCTGCATCTACACATATAACCCGCCGCGCTCCGCTGCCGCATGGATAAACACGGAGTTTGCAAAAAAACGCACAGACAGACTGCTGCACAAAAGCGATTACAGAGATGTACCGGAAGATTGAGTACCTCGGCGAGATGACAGGAACGGGAGCGGAAGTTTTCGGGAATGTCACACTGAGGGAAATAGCACAAGACAAGATAGAGGGGTTTGACCGCATCTACCGGGGTATCGACTGGGGATACGGTGCAGACCCTTTTGTGTATGTGGGAACTGCGCTTGAAAAAGGCGGGCGTGAACTGTATATCTTTGAGGAATTTTACGCGTTCGGCGCATCTTTCGACGAGATAGCCGAAAACATCGGGACAATGACGGCAAAAAAGGGCATTATCACCGCAGACAGCGCGGAACCCCGCTCAAACGATGAAATGCGGGCAAGGGGGTTTTCGGTAAGGGCTGCGAAAAAGGGGCAGGGGTCGGTGGAATACGGCATACGAAAGCTGTGCGGGCTGGAAAGGATAATTATTGACCCGGTAAGATGCCCGAGCGCGGCAAGAGAATTTGCGGGTTACGCGCTTACGCCGGACGGGAACGGAGGGTTCCGCGGGGGATTTCCCGACAAGGACAATCACACCATAGACGCGGTAAGATACGCACTTGAGGAACGTTTCTCACGCAGGAACGTCGGTTCGTTCGACCGTAGGAAGTTAGGACTATAGGAGGACAGATATGTTTACGATACCGGAAGATACGAAAATAACACCGAAGCTGGCGGTCAGCTTCATTCTGAAACATTTGCCGGATAATGACAGGCTTGACAGGCTCTACAGGTATTATGTCGGAGAACATGATATCCTTTCGCGTTCGAGGGGGCAGGGCGCGGCAAATAACAGGCTCGTCTGCAACCACGCGAAGTATATAACCGACTGCACAACGGGATATTTTCTCGGAACTCCCGTGAAGTATATCAGCCGCAGCGGAAAGGATATCTCGGTAGTAAAGGATGTGCTCAAGCGCTGTGACAGCGATACGCAGGACATCGACCTTGCGCGTTTCGGGTCGATATTCGGAGTGTCGTATGAGATGATATACATGACGGAGACAGGCACGATAAAGCTCGCCAGTCTCGACCCGCGCAGCGCTTTCGTCGTGTATGACGATACCGTAGCTCAAAAGCCCGTTTTCGGCGTTTACTATATGCCGATATGCAGCAATGACGGCTACACCACCGGTTACAGGGTATATCTCTGTGACAGCGAAACTGTGACGGAGTTCCTCACCACGCCGTCTTTCACGATAACGAGCGTCGGTGAACCGTACAGGCACTTCTTCGGAGGCGTGCCCATAACCGAGTATTACAACAACTGGGACAGACAGGGCGATTATGAACAGGTCACAACGCTCATCGACGCGTACAACGTTCTGCAGTCGGACAGAGTGAACGACAAGGAGCAGTTCGTGGATTCGCTGCTCGTCATAAAGGGGCAGGTGCTCGGCGATACCGGCGAGGAACAGAGCGAAACGCTGAAGTCGATAAAGCAGTTCGGCGTTATGACTATCGACGATACCGGAGACGCAAAATGGCTCACAAGACAGTTCGACGAAAACTCGGTGGATGTGCTGCGCCGCTCGATCGAGAACGACATACACAAGTTCAGCGGCGTTCCGTGCATGAGCGACAGCAGTTTTTCGGGAAATTCTTCGGGCGTTGCGATGAAATACAAGCTGCTGGGATTTGAGCAGATGACAAAGATAAAGGAAAGATATTTCACCGAGGGACTGAAAATCCGTCTGGAGCTTATCTCCAACGCGCTCGTGACTATTGGTGCCCCCCGCCCCGATATCGGTGACATACAGATAGTATTCACCCACAATCTCCCCGAAAACGAGGAGGAAAAGGCAAAGACGATAAGCCTTCTCAAAGATGTGCTCTCAAAGGAGCAGATCGCAAAGATGCTGCCTGTCGCGGAATGATGCAATAAGACAAAGAGTTATCCGGGGAGCAGATCTATCAATTGTTTCCCGTTATACTTGATCGGCGGCAAAAATATAGAAAAAAGCTTTACAAAATGGATCAAATATGGTATAATTTATCATTATAATAACATTGTTCCCAACTTAAACGAGAATCAGGATAAGAAAGTCAAAAAACTTCTGACCGCAGTACACGGTAAAGAAGGTCCCGAAAAGCGCTTTTAAGGCAATGACAATATTTTTTTCCGAAAAGGAGGAACACATGGAAAACTTATTTGATCCGGACAAGATCGAAGTAACATCAGAGCTTCTGGAGCGGGCGAACCCTATCTTCAACACCGCTAAAATGACGCTCTATCAATTGGCGGCGTCAGGAGATGCCGACTCAGCACTTATGGTGGAGAAACTCGGTCTTACCGAAAACACACAGAACAGCACTACCACCACTTCGGACGCGGTAAAACTCCTGATCGAGAGCCTGCTCATGGATATGAGGTATCATACCATCGAAAAGCTTGCTATGGAGGAGGGCGATTTCACAGAGGTCGATCTTCCCTGCGGTTACCTGCCAAAAGCGCTAAGATATACAAGGGCAGGTCACAGGTTCATAGGTCTTGATCTTCCGGCTACCATTTCGGAGGTCGAGCCGGCTGTAAACGCTCTTCTGGACGATGAGCAGAAAATAATGGTGAAGTTCGCCGGAGTTGACGCAACAAACTATGAGTCATTAAGATCCGCGCTGTCCGATGTTGACGGAAAGGTCGTTATCACTACAGAGGGTCTTATGGTGTATTTTAATGACTCGGAGGTCGGGGCTCTCTGCGATAACGTGAAGAAAATACTTGACGAACACGGAGGCTGCTGGCTCACTATCGACCCGGAGTGGCTCATGTCTTATGCACTCATCGTCCGTGCGATCCTCGGCGATAAGGCTCTGGAGGCGCTGGCATCTATGCAGAAACGTGTAGAGGATCAATCGGATGTAGGCGTAAAAGGCAGCACACTGGTGATCTTTCCGAAGCCTGACATTTCGGAAGATATCAAAAAAGCTATGGCGTTTCTGGCAAAGCACGGTCTGAAAGCGGAAAGAAAGATCGTCGCCGACAATATGCCCGAACTGAAGGTGTTCGGTAAGCTGAAGCCTGAGCAGGTGGCAGCTGTAAAGGCAGCTATGAAGAACAACGCCTACTGGAAGATCACATCTCTGGGAGCACCCGCGTCCTCAGAGCCGATCGATACGGGAAGTCTTTCCGAAAAGGATTTCGATGTCAGAGCGCGGCTCGAAGGCGAAAAGCTCTGCATTTCCCTGATCGGCAGGGTGGACTCACTTACGGCTCCAAAGATACTGTCTTTTTATGAAAATACCGCCAAAGAAAAGACCATCACAACAGTATCGGTCGATTGCGGAGATCTTAACTATATCTCATCCGCAGGACTTCGTGTGCTGCTCATTATGAAAAAGAATTCAGAAAGTATGTTTCTTGAAAATGTAAAGCCGGAGATCATGGAAATTCTGCAAACTACCGGTTTTGATTCCATATTCTTTGAGGAAAACTAATAGAGTACCCCTAAGAACTTCCACTGTCCGCAGTTTCATTCGTGCTTAAGCTGCGGACAGTTTTTTTGTTCCTGCGGCAGTCTAATTCCGGCACCTCTGAATGTTCGTGCCGCACCAAAGCCGCTTTATTGCACTGTTATTCCCCGATATGCCGCAGACCCGACGAAACAGACGGTCACGGCAGGAAAACATGCCCATACAGAGCGGTATAGAGCGGACAGCTCTTCACTCGGTTGTTCATAGTACGGGAATAACGCTGTATTCGATACAAAATACAAACAATTATATGATAATCGGTTGATTTTTATAATAAGATGTGATATACTATAGACAATCTACAATAATCGTATGAAATATAGGACTCCGCTAAAACCGCTTTTTCTCTCAGACAGGGTCTTCATAAGCTGCCAATAGTCTGCCGTGTCTGTCGGGATATGTAACTGTATCGGCGATCATCACTTTCGCTTACATACCGTCACCGGTGATGTGCGGAAGAAAGACCAACAGCGAAACACTGAGAGCCGCATAAGATCGGAGAAATAAATGGCAAAAAGATCAAGAAACACGGATATCATTATAGCAGCGGTAATACTGCTGATCTTAGCAGGCAGCTTACTGCTGTTGCTGATGATGCCGGAAAATGAGCGGGAAAACGAAAGCTCCGTCTCAGCAGAACTCACACTTTCCGACTTCAACGGAAAGAGAGCCGGTGTGGTTACAGGCTCATTTCATGATACCGTCATACGCAGGGTGTTTCCCGAATCCTCGATATCGGAATACAACACTGTTTCCGATCTGATAACCGCGCTGATATCGGACAAGATAGATTTCTTTCTGAATATGACGGAGGCTGCTGCCGCTATCGTAAAGGAAAGACCGGAGCTTACATATATAGATATACCTGTCGAGCGGTCTTACATGGGGGCGATGTTTCCGAAAACATCCGAGAGTGATAAGCTGAGGGCAGAATTTGATGAGTTCGTTACATCGCTGAAAAACAGCGGTACACTGGACAGTATCACAGAATACTGGAAAAGTGATGACGCTTCCGGCAGGAAAATCGATATGGGCGGTCTGAACGCCGAGAACGGAACGATCAACTTTGCCAATAACACGATAAACCCGCCTATGTCATATATCTCCGAAGGCGGATATGCCGGTGTCGAACCGGATATAATGGTGAGATTCTGCCGTGAATACGGGTATGGTCTGAACCTGATAGATGTTGATACGAGCGGCATTTTGTCCGGCATCGCGTCCGGGATGTATGATATAGCTATGGGCAATATGGTCATCACCGAAGAGCGCAGGGAGAGCGCAAACTTCTCTGTGCCTTATAATTCGGGAGAGCTTGTGCTTATAACGCTGAACGGGACAAGCGGCTTACCCGTCAAGGCAGTTCCGGCAATAACCGTTGACGAGCTGAACAGCGCCGGCCGCAAAGTAGGTGTCGGCATAGGAACGGCAGGAATGTATGCGGTCGAGAAATATCTGCCGGATGCGAAGGAACTTATGTTAGACAGTGTCGCTACTGCTGTGGAAGCGCTGCGTGCAGGGAAGATAGATGCGTATGTATATGACCGGCGGCAGCTCCAGATCGCTCTGGATAACGGCGCATCCGGAGTAATGCTGCTTGACGAAAACCTCGGAGAGCCGACAGATGTGGCGGTAGGACTGTCAAGAGCAACAAAGATAAGCGGTCTTGAAGACAGCATAAACCGTTTTATTGCAGAAAAAAAGGCGGACGGAACTCTCGACGATATGTATACGCGCTGGGCCTCCAATAAAAATTATACCATGCCCGAAATTGCTCCTGCGGCTTCTCTGAAGTTCACGATCGTCGTCGGAACGTCGGGAGTTGTGGAACCGTACAGCTTCTACTGCAGCAACATCCTTACCGGATACGATATCGAAATGGCAAGTAGATTTGCTGCTTGGCTGGGCGCGGATATCAAGTTCAAAGTCTTTGATTATACCGGTATTATTAACGTTACAGATGAACGCAGGGAGGTCATTGATTTTTCCGACCCGATATACTCTATAGAAAACGGGATAATGGTAGCCGCCGTTCCTGTCGGAAAAACAGTATCGGAGCAGTCATGGCTCGACAGCATCATATTGAGCTTTGAAAAGAACTTCATCCGTGAAGACCGCTGGAAGCTGATAGTTGAGGGAATAGGCACCACCTGCTTTATAACCGTGCTTTCGGCGATATTCGGCTCGGTGCTCGCATTCCTCATCTGTATTTTCAGACGCACCGGCAGCAGACTTGCAAACGCTGTCAGCAATATATATGTCAAGCTGCTGCAAGGAACACCGATAGTCGTGCTGCTGATGATACTGTACTATCTCGTACTCGGCAAGTCCGGGCTGGCGGCGGAATGGGTGGCTGTCATCGGCTTTACGCTCAATTTCGGAGCGTATGCTTCCGAGATAATGCGTTCGGGTATCGAGAGCATCGACGCCGGACAGCGAGAAGCCGCACTTGCTCTCGGCTACAGCGAGCATCAGACGTTCTTCCGCTTCATCCTCCCACAGGCGGCAGTGCGTTTCCTGCCCGTTTATAACGGCGAGATAGTCTCGCTGCTGAAAAGCACCTCTATAGTCGGCTACATAGCGATACAAGACCTTACAAAAATGAGTGACATTATCCGCAGCCGCACTTACGAAGCGTTCTTCCCGCTGATAGCGACGGCGGTGATCTACTTCATTCTGGCGTGGCTTATTTCGCTGTTACTGAAATTTATCCTGAAAAAAGTCAGCCCCGTGAGAAAGACAGACACAGCAAAATGAGTATGATATGCCATGAAGTTTTACAAACGGAGGTGATGCGCATTTCCGCTCACACAGACCGATCGCTTGCGGTCAAAGTAAGAAAACGCTGAGGGCAGATTCGTGCTTTTGCTCTCGGACGGTGGGTATGCACGAAAAAGTTGGGAAGGAATGATATGATCCGGTATCGCGTCAGACAAGATGCAGCCGAGAAAGCTTATCGGTCGGCTCAGATAGCGGAGGTCTTATGAAAGCTGCAAAAAAAACGCCTGCAAACCGCGGACCGGATATCAGACCACA
>CAMHBE010000084.1 GCA_946183095.1 uncultured Clostridia bacterium
AGTACCCTTGACTAACAGTCACGGGCTGCGGTATAATTGCCGCGCCGAAGAGAGAGAAGCGCAGCACCTCTGAGTTTCATCTGTGCAAATTGCCGTATTTTTTTGGAATATATGTATAAATACCAAAAAACATTTGATTTTATTATATAGTTTGTGCTATAATTAACAGTGGGTCATTATATCTTCTGAAAGCGATTTTAATTTCATTGACAAGAGAAATTGCTTTAAATAGAAAATAATTGCAATATGGAGGATAATAGCAATGCCAAAATATAAACTTCTTATTAACGGCGGCGAAAATCCCGCGATACTGAAAGATTTTTTTCAGTACACAGACAAATATTTTTACAATATGAGCACCACTGACGACTGGCGCGATGTAATAAACCACTTTGAATTCATAAAGCCCGATGCTTACGTCATATTTATGGAGACCGCTTACACTGAAGCTATCACGCAGATACCGCGTCTGAAAATAAATACTCACTACAACAATTGCCCGATCATAGTTGTCGGCAAGACGGACGACTGCAAAGACTTCGAGGAAAACCACCCCCACACTGCGCAGCTGCTCATACGCCGCCCGATATCCTCCGACAACTTAGCGCTAAGCATCCTAGGTCTGCTCGAAAAAGGCTTCGAGGAACAGATCTCCGATGACCACAAGAAACGTATCCTCGTTGTCGATGATGACCGCATAATGCTGAAAACTATAAAGGCAGCGCTCGAAGATAAATACGATGTTACTGCAATGCTCAACGGCGTTATGGTCGAAAAGTTCCTCACAATGAACAACGTCGATCTTGTTATCCTCGACTATGAAATGCCGATAATGACAGGCGCCGCGATATTCAGAATGATGAAGGACAACCCTAAATTCAACCGCATACCCGTATGCTTCCTGACAGGTGTTTCGGAAAGAGAAAAGGTCGAAGAGATCATGTCGCTGAAACCCAGAGGTTATCTGCTCAAACCGATAAATATGGAGATGCTGCTCGCAACAGTTGCGAACCTCGCATAAGCAAAGGAGATTTTGAATGGAAGACAAAAACACTGCCGCCTTACATACAGACTATGATGATCTGGATAACCTCAAACTGACCGACCTCATCGACGTAGAAATGCTCCAGCGCATACAGGACGCATTCTCCGAGATGACCGGTATGGCTGCCCTCACTGCCGACAAAAACGGTGTTGCGGTAACGCAAGGGTCTAACTTTACCGATTTCTGCATGAAGTACACCAGACGCTCTCTTTTTGGCTGCATGAAATGCTTCGAGTGCGACAAGCACGGAGCGGAGATAACGCTCGAAAGCGGTAAGCCCTGCTCATATTACTGCCATGCGGGATTGGTCGATTTTGCCGCGCCTATCATGGCAAACGGCAGAATGATCGGCAGCTTCATCGGCGGTCAGGTGCTCACCAAACCGCCCGTACTTGCGGATTTCCGCAGGACTGCCGAGGAACTCGGGATAGATCCTGATGAATATGTCAAGGCTGTGCATGACGTGCGTATCGTTGACAAGGAGTCCATAGACAAGGCGGCAAACTCACTCTACACGATAGCCGGCGTTCTCTCCGATATCGCGTACAAGAACCATATGCTATATAAGACGAACCGCGAAGTGGAAGCTGCGTCCCGCATGAAGAGCGATTTCCTTGCAAACATGAGCCACGAGATACGCACTCCTATGAACGCTGTTCTCGGTATGGTCGATCTTGCACTCCGCGAGGATATGTCCGCAAACGCGAGAAACTTCGTCAATCAGATAAAAGTCGCGGGCAAGAACCTGCTCGTTATTATAAATGATATTCTGGATTTCTCGAAGATAGAATCGGGTAAAATGGAGATCATTCCCGATGACTACGAGCCGCTTTCAATAGTCAACGATGTTGCAAACATCGTAAATACGCGTATCGGAGATAAAGAAGTCGAATTCACAATGGATATCGCTCCCGACATCCCGCGTATGCTCAACGGCGATAACTTCCGCATACACCAGATAATGATAAATATTCTGAACAATGCGGTAAAGTTCACCAAGCGCGGCAACGTTAATCTGAAGATAGGCTGCGAATTTGACGAGAATGACCCCGACACGGTAATACTCAAGATAGATATAAAAGATACGGGTATAGGTATCAAGAACGAGGACAAGAAAAAGCTGTTCAACTCCTTCCAGCAGGTAGACAGCAAGCGCAACAGAAATGTTGAGGGAACCGGTCTCGGTCTTGCGATAACCCGCCAGCTGCTCGACCTCATGGGCGGCAGCATACGATTTGACTCCGAGTACAACAAGGGGACAACTTTCTTTATCAAGATACCGCAGAAGGTCGTTGACCGTATGCCTTCCGTTCCCCCCCTTGACAAGAAGCTCAGCGTTGTTGTGTGCGTTGCCAACGAGTACGTCAAGGATCAGCTCTTTATCGACCTTAAACGCATAGGTGCTGACTACATCGAAGTCGAGAATTGCAGCGACCTCGATACATATAAGCCTGATTTCCTTATAATCGACAAGAATGAGCTGACAAATTCGCTGCTCAACTACCTCGAAAAACACAGCGAGATAAATTGCCTTGCTGTAGCTGACTACGCAAGCAGAAGCTCTATTCTTATCCCGAATGTTCACGTTATACGCAAGCCGGTGTATTCCCTCGGACTTTACAACGCTATGGGCATCAGCAACATCAAGCTGTTCACCGACAAAGACGAAGGTGAGAACATCAACTTTGTTGCTCCCGAAGCGCACATTCTGATAGTTGATGACAACAGCGTGAACCTTACTGTTGCAAAGGGTCTGCTCGAACCTCTCCAGATGAGCGTTGACCTTGCGAGCAGCGCCGGCGAAGCTATCGCAATGATGAATGAGATATCCTACGACGCGATATTCATGGATCACATGATGCCGGAAGTTGACGGTATCGAAGCTACGCACATCATACGCAGGCTGATGCCGGAATACGACGGGATTCCGATCATTGCACTTACTGCGAACGCTGTCAGCGGCGCAAAGGAAATGTTCCTTGCGGAGGGCATGGACGATTTCGTTGCAAAACCCATCGACCTGAAAGATATCACGGCAAAGCTGTTCAAGTGGCTGCCGAAGGAAAAAATCGTGCCGATATCCGCGGAACAGGCGGAGCAGGACGCAAAGGAAAAGCAGTTCCTCCAGCCGGAAGTGAACATAGAGGGTCTCGATACCAAGACCGCCATCGACCACCTCGGCAGCTACGACCTGTTCATGACCGTTTTGAAGGAATACTACTTCTCTATCGACAAGAAGGCGGATACTATACAGAGCCATTATGATTCCGGCAAGATCCACGATTACACCATTGAAGTCCATGCCTTGAAGAGCGCATCCCGTCAGATAGGTGCAATGGAACTCGCCGACACTGCTGCGGAACTTGAAAAGGCGGGTAATGACAACAACATTGCGCTTATCAAAGAAAAGACAATGCCGATGCTCGCGGTGTATCGTTCAATGAAAGATCTGCTGCGTCCCCATATCCCCGAAGCAGAAGCGCCTAAGGAGACAGTTGCGGCAACAAACGACGATATCCTGCCGCTGCTCGACAAACTGTCTGAAGCGCTCGAATGTTTCGACACATTGCAGATAGACGAAGTGGTAGAGGAAATGAGCGGGTTCTCATACAGTTCCGACGCACAGCAGGAGTGCTTCAGCAAGCTCAAAGATGCTGCCGAAATCAGCGACATCGACTCTATCGGCAATATAGTCGCCGAATGGCGCGGTCTGCTGGTGTGAACACCTGTATAGAATACAGCAATAAAAAAGTCCGGTGTGAACCGGACTTTTTTCTGATTTACACGAGTTCGATAATTGCCATTTCAGCGGCATCACCGCGTCTGGGACCTACCTTGACTATTCTTGTGTAACCACCGTTTCTGTCGCTGTACTTCGGTGAGATCTCATCGAAGAGCTTCTTGGAAACTGACTCCTTTGTAACGTATGCAAAAACCTGACGCTTTGAATGAAGATCGTCCTTCTTGCCGAGTGTGATGATCTTTTCGGCTTCGCTGCGAACCTCTTTGGCTCTTGTAACAGTGGTCTCGATCTTGCCGTTTTCGAGCAGGAACGTTACCATAGCTCTGAGCATAGCCTTTCTGTGGTCGCTTGTTCTGCCTAACTTTCTCATTGCCATTCCGGTTTTCTCCTTTCCGAAGGGGACTTGACCCCTGTCATTTTGATCAATCGTCGTCGTTGGACGCAAGATCGAAGCCCAGTGACTGGAGCTTTGCTCTTACTTCTTCAAACGACTTCTTTCCTAAGTTTCTGACCTTCATCATATCTTCCTGAGACTTATTGATGAGGTCATCGACTGTATTGATACCCGCACGTTTGAGGCAGTTGAAGGAACGAACGGAGAGGTCGAGATCCTCGATAGTCATTTCGAGTATCTTGTCCTTGCTCTTGTTCTCCTTTTCGACCATAAGCTCGGGCTGAGTAAGTTCGTCCGAAAGATCGACAAACAGGGTGAGATGTTCACAGAGAACTTTAGCGGCGTAAGATACCGCTTCCTTTGCGGAAATGGTACCATCCGTCCAGACTTCGATAATGAGCTTGTCGTAATCTGTTCTCTGACCTACACGGGTATTCTCAACGCTGTAATTCACCTTGAGTACGGGAGTATAGATGCTGTCTACCGCGATAACTCCGATAGCCGGCTGGATTATGGACTTATTCTTCTCGGCGGAAGCATAGCCCCTGCCTCTGTCGAATGTGAGCTCCATGAAGAGTTTTGCGCCTGCGCTGAGTGTCGCGATGTGCATACCGGGGTCGAGGATCTCGATCTCGCTGTCGGTCTTTATATCACCGGCTGTTACGTTGCACTCGCCTTCTGCTTCGATATAAACGGTCTTCGGAGCATCGCCGTACATTCTTGCGATAAGTCCCTTGATGTTTAAGATGATCTCGGTAACATCTTCTTTTACACCCGGTATGGTAGAAAATTCATGCTGTACGCCGTCAATTTTCACCGATGTTACCGCAACACCGGGCAAAGAGGAGAGCAAAACACGTCTGAGGCTGTTGCCGAGAGTGTTGCCATAGCCTGCCTCAAGAGGTTCGAGGACAAACATACCGTACTTTCCGTCGGGTTTGAGCTTAACGATCTCGATTTCAGGCTTCTCTATTTTTTCAAGCATTCCTTGACCCTCCTGCTGTATTAGGGGACTGCAAGGGAGTATGTATGCTCCCCCGCATATCCTTTTTCCGTTGGCACCGCAAACGGGCGATGCCTGCTGTCACTGCACAAAATGAACAAGTTGTCCGGTTAATTTTAAATCAGGGTGAATGCGCACGACAGGCGGCACATTTTAAGGTCTGACCGTGAATTAAAAATAACTGCACCAATAACATTATATGCAAAAATGTTATTACTTAGAATACAACTCGATAACGAGATGCTCTTCGATCTCATAATCGAGCTCATCACGCTGGGGCATTCTTGCCACCTTAGCGGACATAGCTTCCTTGTTCACTTCGAGCCACAAGGGTATAAGTCTGCCGTTGACAGCCTCGGTGATCTGTGCGAACTTGGGGCTCTTCTTGCTTGTTTCGCAGAGAGCTATAACGTCGCCCGCCTTGATCCTGTACGAGGGGATATCTACCTTCTTGCCGTTCACCGTGAAGTGACCGTGACCCACTAACTGTCTTGCTTCACGTCTCGTGATAGCAAAGCCTGCTCTGAATACAACGTTGTCAAGTCTGGATTCGAGGAGCTTGATGAGGTTGTGACCTGCGATGCCCTCTTCCTTTACAGCCATCTCATAATAATGATAGAACTGCTTTTCGAGCACACCGTAGATGAATTTGAGTTTCTGCTTTTCCTTGAGCTGAAGTCCGTATTCGGATACTTTCTTTCTCTGATTAGCATTCTTGTTCCTCTTTGTTTCCTTGCCGTAACCCATTACCATGGGGCTTATTCCGAGTGCCTTGCATCTTTTGAGCACCGGCGTTCTGTCTACTGCCATAATGACCTCCGTAATAATTTTAAAAAATATCGGTTTTCAGCAGTTCGCTATATATGCGGATATGCCGCAGTTTGCTGTAAAGCGGATCTGCCGCAGTTTGCTGTAAAGCGGATCTGCCGCAGTTCGCTGTAATGCGGATATGCCGCAGTCAGCTGCAAAGCGAAACTGCCGCAGTTCGCTGCAAAGCGAACCTGCCATCGACTCCGAGCACTTACGACGCTCGGTTCATTTTCATCAGACGCGTCTGCGTTTGGGCGGACGGCATCCGTTGTGCGGGATAGGAGTTACATCCTTTATCATGCGCACTTCAAGTCCTGCTGCCTGCAAAGCTCTGATAGCAGCTTCACGTCCTGCACCCGGACCCTTTACATATACCTCAACGGTCTTGAGACCATGCTCCATAGCAGCCTTTGCGGCAGTCTCCGCAGCGGACTGTGCAGCGAACGGGGTGGATTTTCTCGAACCTCTGAAGCCGAGCTCACCTGCGCTTGCCCAAGAGAGCGTATTGCCCTGAAGGTCGGTGATGGTAACGATCGTATTATTGAAAGAAGACTGGATATGCGCCGAACCGTTTTCGATGTTCTTTCTTTCGCGGCGTCTGCGAATAACGGGCTTCTTTCCGCCTTTAGCCTGTGCCATTTACTTACCCCCTTTATTACTTCTTCTTGTTTGCGATTGTCTTCTTCGGACCCTTGCGAGTTCTCGCGTTGGTCTTGGTCCTCTGACCGCGGCAGGGAAGTCCCTTGCGGTGACGAGTGCCTCTGTAGCAGTTGATCTCGACGAGACGCTTGATGTTGAGCGCAACATCACGTCTGAGGTCGCCCTCTACCACATAGCCGTTGTCGATGATCTCACGGATCTTTGCTTCTTCGTCTTCCGTAAGGTCCTTTACGCGGGTATCGGGGTTCACGCCTGCTTTTGCGAGAATATCATTTGCGGATTTTCTTCCTATGCCGTAAACGTATGTTAGACCGATCTCAATACGCTTTTCCTTCGGAAGATCCACACCGGCGATTCTTGCCATATTATTTTCCTCCTATTTATACGGGGCGATCAGCCCTGTCTCTGCTTATGCTTGGGCTCTTTGCATATAACCATGACTTTGCCCTTGCGCTTGATAACCTTGCACTTGTCGCACATCGGTTTTACTGAAGAACGAACCTTCATTGATGATGACCTCCTTCTTTACTTATCCCGCCAGATGATGCGTCCCTTGGACAGATCATAAGGAGAAAGTTCGAGCGTTACTGTATCACCCGGAAGAATCTTGATGAAATTCATCCGCAGTTTCCCGCTGATGTGAGCGAGCACCCTGTGACCGTTCTCAAGTTCCACCTGGAACATGGCATTCGGGAGCTTCTCCACCACAACGCCTTCAATCTCTATGACATCTGCTTTCGACATGAACGTTTCTC
>CAMHBE010000085.1 GCA_946183095.1 uncultured Clostridia bacterium
AGAGCGCGCAGCTCTGGTCCCGTCCGGAAGGACAGCGCGAACGCGCCGCTGCGCCAACTTTATTGACACGCAAACCGGTACGATGAACTTCATCGTACCGGTTTTTTTCTTAATTATCCAGAAGTCTGTATCCTCGTGATGCTATTTCTGCCGACATTTCGTCAAGGTGGGTGAGATCGGCGTTCAGATGAAGCACAGCGGTACCTTTCTCAAAGCTCGTCACAGCGCTGTCCACTTCATCGAACTTTTCGAGGACTTTCTTTACTGTAGCTTCACAATGCGGACACATCATGCCTTCGATGTGCAGAGTTACCGTTCTTTCCGGCAGTTTCACATTGAAGCGGATGTCCTGCGGCAGCGCGCCCTTTGCGGGTCTGTCACGGTCAGTGCGGTACGGTCTGAAAAGGTTCAGCCGCAGAGCGTTCATCACGACGCAGAAGCTCGATAAGCTCATTGCCGCCGCTCCGAACATCGGGTCGAGTTCCCAGCCGAAAGCGGCAATATACGCACCTGCCGCCAGCGGTATGCCGATAATGTTGTAGATGAATGCCCAGAAGAGGTTCTGCCGGATGTTCCGCAGGACAGCACGGCTCAGACGCACTGCCGCCGCCGCGTCTGAGAGACTGCTCTTCATCAGCACCACATCCGCCGCGTCAATGGCGGTATCTGTCCCCGCACCGATAGCTATGCCGATATCGGCGCGGGTGAGCGCGGGCGCATCGTTGATGCCGTCGCCGATCATTGCTGTTCTGCCGTGTTTCTGCAATTCCCGTATCACTGCGTCTTTTCCGTCCGGCAGCACTCCCGCGATGACTTCGTCCACGCCTGCCTGTGCGCCTATAGCGGAGGCGGTACGCTCGTTGTCACCGGTCAGCATCACTGTGTGAAGTCCCATTGCGCGCAGCTGCCTTATGGCGTCGGCGGAATCCGGGCGTATGCCGTCGGCAGCGGCTATTATGCCGAGCAGCGCCCCGTCTCTTGCAAAAAACAGAGGTGTCTTGCCTTCACCCGCGAGTTTTCCGGCAAGCTCCGACGCTCCGGCGGGTATATCGGCTTTCGCTCCGACCAGCCTTGCATTGCCGCCGTACAGCCGCTTTCCGTCAAGCACCGCGGTAAGCCCGCTGCCCGACAAGATCTCGAACTCCGTGACATCTCCGGCTGCTATACCGTCATTTTCGGCTCGGCGCATCACTGCCTTTGCAAGCGGGTGTTCGCTGAGTTTTTCGAGCGATGCCGCAGCCCGCAGCAGTTCCATTTCATCAGATCCGAACGGTATTATGTCGGTGACTTCGGGAGTTCCAGAGGTTATGGTCCCTGTTTTGTCCAGCGCTATTATCTGCACCTTTCCGGTCTGTTCGAGCGACACTGCCGTTTTGAACAGTATGCCGTGCTTTGCGCCGACACCGTTACCGACCATTATCGCTGTGGGTGTGGCAAGCCCCAGCGCACACGGACAGCTTATGACGAGCACGGATATCGCTCTTGCAAGGGCGTAACCCACGGACTGCCCGACGAGAAGCCATATAACGAGCGTCACCGCTGCGATAACGATGACTGCGGGAACGAAAACTCCCGCCACCTTATCGGCTGTCTTTGCTATCGGAGCTTTTGTCGCGGCGGCATCGCTCACCATTGCGATGACTTTCGATATCGCGGTATCTTCTCCCACGCGTATAGCTTCACACCGCAGTGCGCCTGTGCTGTTGAGCGTTGCGGCGGAGACCGTGTCGCCCTCCGCCTTATCTGCGGGGATGCTCTCGCCGGTCAGCGCAGATTCATCGACCGCGCTGTGTCCGCTCACAACTTTCCCGTCAACGGGTATGCTCTCGCCGGGACGGACGATGAAGATATCTCCCACACGCACTTGTTCGGCCGGGATAACGGTCTCTTTGCCGTCACGTTCCACTGATGCGGTCTTCGGTGCGAGCTTCATCAGGCTCTTCAGCGCGTCGGTGGTCCTGCCTTTCGAGAAGGCTTCGAGCGTTTTGCCGACGGTTATCAGCGTGACTATCATTGCCGCCGACTCGAACCACAGATCCATCATGTCACGCATCACGCGCTCATGGTCGGCGGACTGCACGGCGGCGGTCATATCGAACAGAACTGCCGTGCTCCACAGGAACGATACCCCGGAGCCCATCGCAACGAGCGTATCCATGTTGGGAGCACCGTGCATTGCGCCTTTGAAGCCGCTGATGAAGAATTTCTGGTTGATCACCATGACTGTCGCCGCAAGCAGCATCTCCGCAATGCCCACAGCGATATGGTTGCCGTCAAGAAAAGGCGGCAGCGGTGCACCGAACATATTGTGCCCCATGGAGATGTACATGAGCGGCAGCAGCAGTGCCAGCGAGGCGATAAGGCGCTTCACGAGACGGGGAGTTTCCTTGTCTGTAAGCGCGTCGTCGTCTTTCTGTGCAGCTTTTGCGCCTTTCACCGACGCGCCGTAGCCTGCGTTCTCCACGGCTTTGATGATATCCGTGCTCGCGGCGGTTCCCTCGACCCCCATGGAGTTCGTTAGCAGGCTCACCGCGCAGGATGTCACGCCGGGAACCGACGATACGGCTTTCTCTACTCTCGCGCTGCACGCCGCACAGCTCATTCCCGTTACATTGTATTGTTCCATAACTTTTCTCCGAAAAAAAGCACTGCCGAAAGCTGATGTTCCGGCAGTAGCTCTCATATAGACCGAATGTGATACAACGAAGGACTATTATTCCTCGCCGCTGCCGAAGCTGCAGCCGAATATATCGAGAATATCCAGAACGAGGTTTGTCAGCATACAGAGGAATATCCCGACCAGCATAACATCTCCGAGTGTCACGCGGGGACGGGGCGGAGGGGGAGCACAGTGCCGGCGGCAGCAGTGATGCGGTTCATCCGGCTTCATTTCCTGTTCGTATATTTCTTCTTCATTTTCATGGATGCACATGATATCAGACTCCTTTCAGGGGTTATAGTACATATATTATACCACTATTATGTTTAAATGTCAATAACGTGACAACAAAACAGCGGGCGTACACTGTACATCCGCTGCTTTGTTTTTCCTCTTTTCCTGCCTTCAAAAAAGTTATCCGGCATCCGATGCCGGTTCCGCCGCGGGTGCTTCCTCGCACGCTTCCGCCGTATTCTCTGCGGACGCATCCGCTCCGGCGTTTTCGGCGCTCATATCGTTATCGGCAGTCTCTTCTTCTTCGTCATTTATCAGGCTCTTGTGCTTTTTGGGGTGGTCATTCGGCATTCTCATAAGTATAGCCTGTTTATACATATCCGGCTCATGCTCGGCGAGGAATTTCATATCCTTCATCGGCACGATATCGCCTTTCGTTATCCTTGCCGCTATCTTGATGCACTTTGCGAAAGCCTCGAACATATCCTCCATGGCTTCGGCTTCCTTTTTGGAGTTTTCAAGCTCCTGTTCGAGCATTTCCTGCTCCTGCTCCTTCTGTTTTAAAGCCTGTTCCTCAGCCTGTTTTTTACGATGTTCTTCGGCTGCCTTCTGCTGTTCTTTTGCAGCCTGTTCCGCGGCGCGCTGCTTCTCGAACGGTGACATCTCATCATCTGCGGCGAGCTGTCCGTTCTGCGAGTTCGCACGCATAAGACCCTGCACGAGAGGGCGGTAAGCGGACTGTATTTTGTTGTTTGTTCCAAGCTCCATAACATTCCCTCCCCGCATTTTTCTCTTTGAAAGTCATATCGTCCGTTTTTTATAAAACTTTAGCTTTTTTGCAAAAAAATATTGCCCCCTCAGCATTTTACCGCTTTGGAGCAATCAGCGTTTCAATATAGTAGGTGCAGCGGCGCATTCGCGCTTGTCTTTTCGGGGCAATTTATTTGCGTGCATCCTGCACGCTTTTGATTGCCCCTACCAATGCCTCCTGCATTGCCGGACGGGACCAGAGCTGCGCGCTTTGGTCTTGCGGCAGCCGTCTGTCGGTCATCCCCTCTGTCACTACGTGACACCTCCCCGCTAATCGGGGAGATCGCGCTGCACCGAAGCATTTTACCGTTTTGGGGCAATGTGAAGGGCGCTTGTTATCATCACAAAGTTATCTCCTTATGGCGGGTGACGTGGCATCCAACATTCACGGCTACCGGCAGTCCCGCAATGTGCGTCGGCGCCTGTTCAATGTTGATGTACAGCGCAGTTACCGTACCGCCGAAGCCCTGCGAGCCTATACCTGTCTTGTTTACTTCATCCAGCATACGCTGTTCGAGCTGCGCGTAGAAAGGGTCGGGATTGCGCAGCCGCAAGTCTCTGCAAAGCGCTTTTTTCGCAAGATAAGCGCACTGCTCGAAATCGCCGCCTATGCCGACACCGAGGGTTATGGGGGGGCAGGGGTTGCTTCCCGCTATGCTGACTGTTTCGGTAACAAATCCCACGATATCTTCGACCTTTGCGGAGGGGGTGAACATCTTCATCCTGCTCATGTTCTCGCTGCCGAAGCCCTTCGGCGCGACCATGATATGCACCTTGTCGCCGTCAACGATGTTCGTGTGGATCACAGCGGGGGTGTTGTCGTTTGTATTTCCTCTGCGTATGGGGTCTTTGACCACGGACAGGCGGAGCTTCCCCTCAACGTAGCCTTTCGCAACGCCCCTGTTCACCGCGTCATACAGGCTCCCGCCGGTGAAATGCACATCCTGACCGATATCGAGGAATATCACCGCCATGCCCGTATCCTGACAGATCGGAACATTCAGTTCCGCTGCGCAGTCGATGTTGCTCACGATATCGCCGAGGACTTCCCTGCAAACGGGGCTTTCCTCTCTCGGCACGGCGGCTTCTATGGTCTCGCGCATTTTTTCGGGCAGGTGCAGGTTTGCGTCCTCGCAGAGCCTTGCGACTGCTGCGGTCATCTCACTTACGTCGATCTCTCTCATTATCGGTGGTCACCTCTTCTTCCACAACGACTTCGACTTCATCTTCATCGCCGCTGCCGTCATCTTCTTCATCTTCGTATCCGTAACTGCCGTGTCCGGTGCTTTCCGCATCCCTGTCGAACGATGCTGCACCGGGCTTGTCCCGTATGACCCGCAGAAGTTCCTCGCGCAGTATCCGTACTTTCGCACGGTCAAGCTCTATCAGCGCAGTGCAGATGTATGCCCGCACAAGGCACACCGCGCCCGATATCATCAGGGCATTGAGCAGGTCGCGCTCGACGCTGAATCCCTCGCCGAACAGCACCAGCCACGAAATGATGATGAAATCTATCAGCACGGACGCGATAACTCCCCAGAACATGACCCATATCGACGCAGGTTTGTGGACAGACCCGTGGACGCTGCATCTTTCCATGCCTTTTTCGATATCCACGGTCATCATCGTGTCGCACATATCGGTTCGGTAGGAGTGGTAGTACCGCAGCCTGTAGCGGTCAGTGCCGGCTCTCTGCCACAGACAGAGCGATGCACCTTTCAGCTTGTTCAGATTGCGGCGGTATTGTGTTTCTATCAGCGTGTCGAGCTTTTCCGTGAGAGCATCGCGGCTCAGCACGCTTTCCTCCTCGACCCGCATCTTTCCGAATTTACGTTTCAGTTTTGCCAAATCATTCACCCCGGTAAGGTCATTTATTGTAATATTCGTCAAATATCTTATAGTTACCGTTTTTCAGTATGTCGATGAAATGCCCGATGTCGCGAATCTTTTCATGCGTTTCGATGCCCGACAGTCTGTTCTGTTCCGCATGGTGGTTGTCGCTGCCAGCCGTGTAAAACATACCGTAGTTGTCGGCATACTGCTTTGCAAGCGTGTTCTCGAAATCCGTCCGGCAGGAGTTTATGACTTCGCAGCCGTCGCATTTGCGTGGGAACAGCCGTATCATGTCTATGTAGCCGGCTTCCCTGAACGGGTGGGCATGGACGATAAGTCCGCCGCTGTCATGTACAAGGTCGAAGTAGTCGTTCGGGTGCAGCGTCATAGTCTCGGGGTGAGCGAGGAGCCACTGCCTGTCCAGCCCGTAGGTGAGAAAATCCGTACCGCCGCAGGTGTATTCCCAGCCGAAGAAAACGTCAAGTCCCAGCATATCTCCCGTCTCTTTCGCGTTCTCATAACCTCTGAAAAGTATATCCACGCGGTTTTCCCATTGTTCCTCCCACGGGGCGGTGGTGTTTCCGTTAAGAAAGTGATCGGTAACGATGATGCCCGTGAAGCCGCGCGCTTTGTAGAATTTTGCCTGTGTTTCGCCGCTCGCGGAGGCGCAGGCGCTGGATTCCGACGTGTGGCAGTGTGTTTCGTATCTGTTCATGTTTATCTGCTTTCTTTTTTAATTTTTCCGGGATCCGTGATCCCATGATTATCTCTGTAGCTTCATTCACGATCTCATCTGTATCTTTTGTGCCGTCAATGACATGATCGGAGGATGCGAGCTGTGTTTTACGCATGATCACATCGCAGTTATTTTCATTTTACGTTCCATTGCGCACCTCGTTTTCGGGCAATACGTTCAGATGTAGTTCTTTACATCAACGATGTTTCCGCCCTTCACCGACACTCTCGGTACTCTCTTGCTGACAAGGCAGAGCAGCTCATAGCCGATAGTTCCGAGCATATCCGCGATGTGATCGACTTTTATCTCGTCTATCGTGTCGGAGTAGAGTTCTGCGGTATCGCCGACATTCACGTCAAGTCCGGTGACATCCGTCATCATCTGATCCATGCAGACGCGTCCGACTATCGGCGCACGCTGACCGTTTATGTACACCGCGCCCTTGTTGGAGAGCCCGCGTGAGTAGCCGTCCGCATAGCCTGCGGGTATCACGGCGAGGGTAGTCTCGCGGCCGGTGACGTATGTGCGCCCGTAGCTGACCGCCGACCCTGCGGGAACGGTCTTTAGCTGGCATACCGCCGAACGCAGGCGCATGACGGGCTTTATCCCGATAGGGACGGACAGGGCGGTGCTCGGCATACAGCCGTAGGTTATGATGCCGCTTCGCACCATGTCGCCCTCGAAGTCGGAGTGGTAGAGGATACCGCCGCTGTTCTGGGAATATGCCGGGATACCCGCCGCGCGGGCCGCCGCCGTTACGTCGCGGAACTTCTTCTGCTGCATGGCGGTGTAGGCGATATCATCGGGAGCGTCGCTGTCGGCGCAGGAAAAGTGCGTATATACGCCGCAGACTTCCAGACCTCCGAGCTTCATTATCTCGTCAAGCTCTTCGGCGGAGTCGATACCTACGCGGTTCATGCCGGTATTGACCTTGACGTGTATTTTCATGCGGCAGCCGTGTTCTCTGCCGTAACGCGCGATATCCTTCGCCTGTGTTACTCCGACGGCGGTCTGTTCGAGACTGTTTTCGCGTATCTCGTCCTGCCATTCGGGGTCGCAGCTCCCGAAAATGACTATCTGCGCATCGGGAACGGTCTTTCGCAGGTCGAGAGCTTCGAG
>CAMHBE010000086.1 GCA_946183095.1 uncultured Clostridia bacterium
ATATCATCTCCGACGGCAGTTCGATCGGTATATTCTTAAACGATGTATCGGCAGCGTATGATGGCAGACAGCTCGAAACCGAGAGTTACAGCGGCTATGAGGTCGTTCTGAACGAGGAAAAGCTCCGTGCGTCGGACGCTTACGGAAAAGCGAAAAGCTACTACGAAAAACTCGTTGACGGTGCCGAGACCCAGTCGCTGCCCACAGGAGATATCACAGGCGAGCATAAAGCCGAGACCTGTATGTATGAAATGTACGCTTCCGGCATCGACGCGGCGGAAGCAAAGGCATGGTGCGAAAAAAACAAAGCGTCGATGAACGGACTGTTCTCGGCAGCGTTCGGATTGACGCTGAACAAGTATCTCGGCACGGAGTCGGCTGTGTTCGCGGGCATCTACAGCGGAAGGAACGACTCGCGTCTTGCAGGTACGGTGGCGATGCTCGTCAAGACTCTCCCGATAGTCGTCAGCATAGCGGCAGGGAAGACCACGGCTCAGCTTGCCCGCGAGGTGAGCGATCAGCTTGTGGATTCCCAGGGCAGCGATATTTATTCCTTTGCAGAGATCTGCCGGAGCCTTAACGTCAACGCCGATGTAATGTTCGCATGGCAAGGAGACGAGTTCGCGTTCGACACGCTTTGCGGCAAGCCCGCGAAGATCGAGCCGCTCAGGCTTTCCGACGCAAAGGCTCCGATGAACCTCAACGTATTCATTGACGGCGGAAAGATACGCTTCTCTATGGAGTACAGGGGCGACAGGTACAGCGAGGGATATATACGCGGGTTCCTGTCCGCGTTGGAGTGCGCACTTGTCGGAATGGTACGCGGGAAGTGGCTTGCCGAGGTGTCCGTACTGTCGGGCGAAGCGCGTAAAATGCTTGACGGCTTCAATGCTACCGATGTCGGGATCCGTCATACTACCTGCAACCGTATCTTTGAGGAGCAGGCAAGGCTGAATCCCGACAAAACAGCGGTCATAGCAGGCGGAGAGAGCCTTACATACACGCAGCTCAACGAAAGCGCCAACCGCATCGCAAATATGCTTATCCTGAGCGGCATACGCCCCGACGATATGGTGGGTGTGATGATGCCGAGAGTTGTATGGGCTTACGCGGCGCGAGAGGGAGTGCTCAAAGCGGGCGGCGCATATATGCCGCTTGCTCCGGATTATCCCGACAACCGTGTGGAATACATCATAGGCAATTCCCGCTCAAAAACACTTATCACCACCGATGCCATAGCCGTTGAGAGAAAAGAACTGTTTACACGGCTCGGAGTCGATATATACACTGTTGAGACGCTTCTTAAGCACGAAAACACCGCTGACCCGGATCCGGACATAACCCCGGAAAATCTGTGCTACTGCATTTATACGTCGGGCTCTACGGGAAATCCGAAGGGCGTTATGATAGAGCATCATTCTCTCGTGAACTTTGTGGATCATAATCCCATAAATGCCCAGTCCTGCGAGTTCGTGGACAATATGACCGTTTCTCTTGCGCTCGCCGCGCTCACATTCGATGTGTCGGTGCTGGAGGAAACGCTTGGGCTGTATCACGGCGGTACAGTCGCAATGGCGACGGAGGAGGAGATAAACAATCCTCTGCTTCTCTGTGAGATGATGCGCAGGACGGGTGTGGATGTCATGAAGTGTACGCCGTCGTATATGAACAACCTGCTCGATTTCAGGGAAACATGGGATGTACTTGCCCGTATGAAGGCGATAGATATAGGAGCCGAGGCGTTCCCTGCTCCGCTGTACGAAAAAATGCGCGCTGCGGGCATAACCGCGAAGATACATAACGGCTACGGACCTACGGAAACGACTATTACCGCGTCAATGGATATCGTAACGGACACCCGTATCACAATAGGAAGACCGCTTTGCAACACAAAGATAGTCATACTGGATAAATACGGCAACGAGCTGCCGCCGGACGCTCAGGGCGAACTTACTATAGTGGGCGAGTGCGTCGGACGCGGCTATGTGGCGAATGAAAAGCTTACCGCGGAAAAATTCATCAGATGGAAGGGCGCTCCCGCATACCGAAGCGGTGATATGGCACGCTGGGGCAGGGACGGAAGAATAAGCTACATCGGCAGAGCGGATAATCAGGTAAAGCTGCGCGGACTGCGCATAGAGCTGGACGAGATCGAGAATGTGATGAATACATACCCATGCGTGCTTCGGAGCGTGGTGCTTGTAAAAACCTCGGAAAAAGGCGAACAGTACCTCTGTGCATGGTTCACGGCAAGCGAACCCATAGATCATTCCGATCTGAAGGCGCATCTGGCAAAAAGTCTCGCAAAATACATGATCCCCTCCGTATTTGTGCAGCTTGACTCTATACCGCTCACCCAGAACGGCAAGGTGGATAAAAAGGCACTTCCCGAGCCGACAATGACCAAAACGAGAGACATAAAGAAGCCTTCGACGCCTCTGCAAAAACAGATCGCCGATATGTTCGCGAAAGCTCTCGGGGTGGAGCAGATAGGCGTTGACGAGGACTTCTTCGAGACAGGCGGTACCTCATTGCTGGCGTCGAAGGTCGCTATGCAGGCTATGGTAGAAAATATCCCGATAGCGTATAAGGATATATTCGCGTTCCCGACAGTCGAGGCTCTTGAAATAAATATACTCGGCAAGAACGGCGGAGACGGCGATAACAAACATCCGGATACGATAAGCGAGCCGGCTGCCGAGGACAAGGAGATACCCGAGATAAAGCCCGCCCTTGAATACAACACGATGAAATATATCCGCGAGGTGAAGGCAGAGCCGCTCGGTGACATACTGCTCACGGGTGCAACGGGCTTCCTCGGCATACATATGCTGCATGAGCTTCTTGAAAACGAAAATGGCAAGATAACCTGCCTTATCCGCAAGGGCTCATCGGAGACGGCACGCAAGCGTCTCGAATCCATGCTGATGTATTATTTCGACACGAACTGCGCCGCGGAATTCGACAGCGGAAGACTTAAAGCCATAGACGGAGATATCACTGACCGTGAGCTTGTTCTTGCGCAGGACGGCATTTCCTTCGGTACTGTCATCAACTGCGCCGCTTGTGTGAAGCATTTCGCGAAGGACGATATACTTGAACGCGTGAATGTGAAAGGCGTTGAGAACCTCGTCGCACTCTGCGAAAAGACGGGCAGCAGACTGATACAGATATCCACGGTATCTGTTGCGGGAGAGAATGTTGACCACGCACTTCCCGACACCGCCGTGATGCGTGAAAATATGCTGTACTTCGGGCAGGATCTCTCTAATCAGTACGTTGATTCAAAATACAAAGCCGAGGAGCTTATACTGCGTGAAATAGCGGCAGGCAGGCTCAAAGCAAAGGTGATACGCGTCGGCAATCTTATGAGCAGAGACAGCGACGGAGAATTTCAGGCAAACTCCGTGACAAGCGGATTTATGCGCAATCTGAAAGGCTATGCGGCGATAGGCGCTTACCCTGTCAGTGAAATGGCAAGACCGGTAGAATTTTCGCCGATAGATCTTGTTGCGAAGGCAGTTCGTCTGCTAAGCGGTACTCCGGATAAATTTACGGTATTCCACGCCGTCAACGGTCATTGGATCGAAATGGGTGACGTAGTCGCAGCGATGAATAGTGCGGGAATACCCGTTGATGCCGTAAATGAGGAAGAGTTCTCAAAGCGTATGTCGGAGGCTATGCGGGACGAACAGAAGAATATGCTCGTTTCGGGGCTTATCAGCTACCTTTCCTCCGATGCGGAAACGGTGCGCTCATACGTTCCCGAGGATCACACATTCACCAAGAACGCTCTTTATCGTCTGGGCTACCGCTGGCCGCTGACCGACGAACGTTATCTGGAAAGTGCGATAGAAGCCCTTATATCACTGGGATTTTTTGACAGTGATGCGGAATAAAGTTGAAGGAGAAACATACTATGAACATTGAAAAGAAGATCGAAGGAAACACTGCAACGCTTTCACTTAATGGGTGGATGGACACAAAAAGCGCACCGGAATTTGCCGGGGCGCTCGGTGAACTTGAGCCCTCTGTGGAGAAACTCGTGCTCGACCTGAAAGGACTTGAGTACACATCATCGGCAGGTGTCAGACAGATAGTTGCTGCGCACAAAAAGATGAACGGTGCGCTCACTCTGAAAAATCTCACGCCGGAAGTGCTCGATGTACTGAAGATGACCGGTCTTGACAAACGGCTGACCATAGAATGATGGAGCTGTCAGAAATGATCGGCACCGCTCTGCAGTGGAAAGAGCTTGAAGTGTCGTTTTCATCGCTGGATATCGTCAGGCAGGACATATCCGCTCTCTCGGAAGACATACACCTGATCAAAAAAGCTGTGCTTGTATGCGATGAGCTGCTCACAAACATAGTGCTTTATTCGGGTGCCGAAAATATGGGATTTGCCTGCGGGAGATCCGATCCCGGGCTGTATATCGCGCTGTATGACGACGGTATGCCTTTCGACCCGACAACATACAAGAACGAAGAAAAAGGTCCCCTCGACTTCGACAGCGGCGGAATGGGCATAATCATAGTGGCTCAGACGGTGAGCGAATGGGAGTATCACCGGACAGACGGAAGAAATGTGATACTGCTGAAACTCCTCTGTCAAGGAGAAGAACATGAAGCGTAAACTGCATACATTAGCTTCGCAGCTGAACAAATGGCTTCTGCTGACAGTGGTATTGATGTTTCTGGTCACAACGGCGCTGTCTTTTGTGATACAGTACAAGGTCACTATGAATGAGACCGAGCAGCTCCTGAAGGTCTCGATAGAAGACGAGATAAGGGAGATAACCTATTTTGTAAGTGAGACCCAGCTTTTAGGTATGCATTTAGTAAAGTCATACCTCCAGCTCGGCAACGCCGACATTGCCTTGATACCATACTACCTCGACTGCGACGAGGTCAGTATCATAGATGAAAACGGCATTGTGCTTGACTCTGCCAGTAAAGACCTGATAGGCTCAGATATTGACAGCGATGAAGTGACCTCAGTATTTTTCGCGGAGCTCCGTGAAAAGAAGGAACTCCTTTCTTCTATACCTCAGAGTGCCGGCGATCCGTCCGAGATAATTCAGTATATCGGAACAGAACTGGACAACGGTATGTATTTGATTGGCGGTTTCAATCGGATAAGCATTGACAGAATCATATCCGATGTTATGACAGAATTTATCAGCAGCCGTCATGTAAATCAGAACGGTATGCTGTTCATAATCGACGAGAACAACACTGTAGTAAGCAAGCCGTATGATGACAGCAGCTGGGATATCAACAAGATGCTTGAAGGCCGTGAGATACACGGCAAGACCAAAGAGCTAAGGGCGGTATCTGTTAACGGCGTCACCTACTACCGTGTGTTCGACACCATAGGCAGCTTCAAAATAGTCGCAGTGCTCTCACAGAAAAGGGTCATGGATAATATCAGGATAAACCTGATACTATCCTCAGTTCTCGGAATGATACTGTTTTTAACTTTGTTTATCAGTGTTTCTATGCTGATGAAGCGGAAGGTAACTCGTCCCGTGAACGAGATCGCGGAAACTCTCGCTTCCATTACCGGCGGTGAGCTTGACGAGAAAGTGTCTGTACGGTCTTCGAGCGAATTTGAAACTATCTCCGATGGTATCAACAAGACTGTCGATTCCCTTAAAGAGCATATAGCGCGGGAAGCCGCAAGGATCGACGAAGAATTGCGTTATGCGCGGGAGATACAGTATTCCGCACTTCCGGTGCTCACGGACGAGTTGAAGGACAATCGGTATTTCGGTCTTTTTTCGTCGATGAATACCGCCAAAGAGGTGGGCGGCGACTTCTATGACTTCTATATGACGGATGAACATACGCTCGTGTTTATGGTAGCCGATGTTTCAGACAAAGGTATCCCCGCCGCAATGTTCATGATGAAGGGAAAAGCTACTCTGCGCGACAGCATAGCGGGCCCTGACGATCTCGGGGAAAGCGTTTCCCGCGCCAATGAGCGGATATGCGACGACAACGAGGCGGGAATGTTCATTACGGTGTGGGTGGGCGTACTTGATACCGTGACGGGCGAGCTGCGCTTTGTTAATGCGGGACATAATGCCCCTGTGCTTATTCGTGACGGAAAAGCTGAATTTCTGAAAATGGAGACAGACCTGATCCTCGGGATAATGGAAGATGTGCGGTATAATACTCAGAGCATACAGCTGCGCAAGGGAGATATCCTTTACCTTTATACCGACGGCGTGACCGAAGCGACAGACACGAACAGCGTCCTCTACGGAGAAAAGCGTCTTATCGCGATTCTGAACGGCATCTCGCCCGATGAAGAAGATATTTGCGGGAAAGTATGCCGTAAGGTCTCCGACTCTGTCGCACAATTTGCCGGCGGAGCTCCTCAGGCGGACGATATAACGATGCTCTGTCTGCACTATAAAGGTCGCAGCTGATATGGCAGGCAAAAATATCGAAGTCTTTTTTTCGGATATACGGCGGACAAATGAGCGGTGCCGCACCTTATATACGGGTCTTTCTCCTGCCGAGCGGGAAAAAGCGGGTCGTTTTCTTCGTGAGGACGACAGGCTGCGGTTTGTCACGGGGAGGCGCATGATACGTACTCTCGCCGCGGAGAGACTGGGTGTGTCCGCCCCCGGGATACTTCTCACGGAATACGGAAAGCCGTATATCGGCGGAGCGGAAGACTTTCACTTCAGCATATCGCATTCCGGACATCTTGTAGTTCTTGCAGTCAGCGATTCGCCTGTCGGGATAGATATTGAGCAGCGTATTCCTATCGAATGGCGGGAGCTTTCCGGCACATTCGGTTCCGAAGAGCGGGAAATGCTTGGCAGAGCTGCCGACCCGGTCTCCTGCTTTTACAGGATATGGACGATACGAGAGGCGTTTGCAAAGGAAGAAGGTTTAGGACTTCCTCTCTTCGACGAGGCTGATCCCGATATAGACTATCCCGGCGGCACAGTTCGTTACAACGAAAAAACGCTGCATTTCACAGCATGGGAAAAGGAAGACTATTCTGTATGTGTATGCGGTATGTATGCCGTTCCGGATATGGTCGTTGTTTCCTCGGGAACGATGATCGTCTGACTTTTGATCTGCAATTCAAAGAAGAGACGCATCATACTACAGGACGCGGTAAAGAAGGTTTCCAAAGGCGCGCAGGACGCGCGCATATAAGAGACTGTCTTTATTACATCCTGTAGTTATGGTGCGTCTTTTGCTATGCCCTATATCAGAAAAATATTATTTATGTACCCCCGCCGGAGACATGGGGAGACATAAACGTAAAACCTTTCTTTTCCGCCCCGCTTCTTTACAGCGCCTTTTATATTGATTATAGAAACATTCGGAAAAAATGAATATGTAAATGTGTGAA
>CAMHBE010000087.1 GCA_946183095.1 uncultured Clostridia bacterium
AAGGTTGCGGCGTGGATGGCAATACCACCGACGGGCTGGGTGGGAAGCAAGAACAGGATGCGCCCCCGTCGCGTTTCCATTGTACCACGCCGCACCACTCCCTGTGTTGTGCAGGCTTGTGGTCTTGCTGCCCTCGGGGGCGGATAAAAAGCAAGACCATAGGCGCGGTCGCAAGTCCCGGTTTGCAGAAACGTCTGACGCGTGTAAGCGTGTGGCGCCGCCACCGCCGGGGTCAAGGGGCGACGTGAGCGCCCTTGTGGGGGGGCCGGGGGGCAAAGCCCCCTCTCTGAACCTCTGTTCCTCTCAGCTTCTTTATTATCTCTCCAGTATCTGGCTTCTGTCGGGGCCTGTGCCGACCATTGCTATCTTGCAGCCGCACAGTTCCTCAAGACGAAGGATGTATTTCTTGCAAAGTTCGGGGAGTTCGTCGAACGAGCGGCAATTCGTGATATCATCGTCAAATCCGGGGAATACCTCGTATACAGGGCTGCAATCCGCAAGCTCTTCCAGTGTGGGCGGGAAGTTGTCGATGATGCTGCCGTCGGGCTTCTTGTATGCCGTGCATATCTTCAGGTCGCCGATCCCGCTCAGGGTATCGAGCTTGTTTATCGCGAGCTTGGAAAGTCCGTTCACGCGCACGGAATGGCGTACTATCACCGCGTCGAACCAGCCCGTTCTTCTCGGTCTGCCTGTCGTCGTGCCGAATTCGCCGCCCTTGTTGCGTATAAGGTCGCCGGTCTCGTCGAAAAGTTCCGTCGGGAAAGGTCCCTTGCCCACACGGGTGGTGTATGCCTTTGCAACGCCGATGATGTCGTTTATTATCATGGGGCCAACGCCCGTGCCCACGCACACGCCCGCCGATACGGGGTGAGAGGATGTTACATAGGGGTATGTACCGAAGTCGATGTCGAGCAGTGTTGCCTGCGCTCCCTCGAACATTATCTGTTTTCCGGCTTTTGCGGCATCATATACGATAACGGAAACGTCGTCAACATACTGCTTGATGCGCTGTCCGTATTCGGTGTATTCCTTGATGACAGCCTCGACATCTATCGCGTCAGCGCCGTACACCTTTGTTATTATCTCGTTTTTGAGTTTTCCGGTAGCTCTTGCCTTTTCCGCAAGAAGTTCGGGGTGTATAAGATCATAAACGCGGATGCCGCAGCGCTCGTATTTATCCATGTATGTGGGACCGATACCGCGCTTTGTGGTGCCTATCTCGCTGTTGCCGCGGAATTTCTCGGAAAGTCCGTCCAGCGTGATATGCCACGGCATGATGACGTGTGCGCGGGGATCGACTTTCAGATTTGCAAGAGAGATCCCTCTTCCGGAAAGTCCGTCAAGTTCTCCGATAAAGTCCTTCGGGTCGAGAACAACACCCGCGCCTATACAGCAGAGAGTTTCCTTGTACAGGATACCCGACGGTATAAGGTGGAGCTTATATGTCTCTCCGTTATTGACAACTGTGTGACCTGCGTTGTTGCCGCCCTGTGAGCGTACCACAACATCTGCTCTCGAAGCGATGATGTCGATTATCTTACCTTTTCCCTCATCGCCCCACTGCGTTCCTACTACAATACTTGCCGGCATCGTTAAACCATTCCTTTCAATACATGAGCAGCGCCCGGCTGCTCTGACTATTACCGTGTGTATTTAAACACAATCCAATATATTATATCATATTTTGCTTCGTTTGTCATTACTTTTTTTGAAAATTTTTTCTGCCGGCATGAAAAAGCGCTGTATCTTTGCAATACAACGCTTTCGTTGCCCGGGCGGGGACACTGTGACTCTGCGAGGAATACGAAGTAACTGGTCACGCCCTCCTCGAACAGGGTAGGGGAGTAGGGCATATTCCCGACGGTGAAGGTATTGCCGTGGTCGGCGGAGGTTATCGTCGCGCCGAGGAGTTCCGACAGCCGCACAAAGGCGCTCAGACAGTAGGGGGTATCAACGTTGTCGTTCGTGAAGTGCTCTATCGCGGCGGTATCGCCCTCCGTCACTGCGCGGAGAGTTTCCTCGTCGTGCAGTTCGGCTTTGTCGGGCGTGAGATAATGCGAAAAATCTATGGAGAACGCAAAGAAGATGCTTTTGTTTTCGGACAGCCTGTGCAGCGTTTCCGCGAGCCTTTCCGGAAAGTCGCGGCTCTCGCGGGGCGATACCAGCAGCACAGCAACTTTTGCGTCGGGCAGGTATCTCTTTACAAAAGGTATGTGCGACGACGCGCTGTGGTCGTACTCCACCATGTCGTCGTCGTATGCGGCACCGAGTTCATCTGCAAAAGTCTCTGCGATATCCGTGTCACAGCCCACTGCACCGAACGCGGTGTTCCAGCCCTTGTCCGTGGTGCAGAGCTTATTCGGCGAATCGTAGTGCATCGGCGCGAGGATTGCCACGGTTTCGGTATCGGGACGCGTCTGCGCGGCGGTCTTGTACAGCCCCGCAAGAAAGTGCCCCGCCGCAAGGTGGTGCGGCGCAACTCCGCACAGCACTGCGCCCTCTGTCGGGTAAGCGGTGCCTGCGCTGTCAAAGGCGTTGAAGTCCGCGGCATCGAAGAAGTTGCAGTTGAGAAGCTCCGAGCGAGGCATATAGCCCCCCGGCAGCGTGGAGGTCACTGCCGGAGATGTTGTCTGTTCATAAGTTTCCGTTTGCGGAACGGCTGTTGTTTCCTGAGCCGTCTTGGGTGCGGAATTGCAGCCGCAGAGCATTGCAAGCACAGCCAGTGCCGCGCCGATAAATGGTTTACGCGTTTTCATCGCCTGTCACCGTGATCGTCCCTCTGTCGGTCATGCCCCATGCGCCGGTGCTGTAGCTGCGCACAACTGCGGGCTCCGTGACGTAGGTGCCGGAAATGTTTATCGTGAACGAATAGGAGGCGTTTCCGTCCCGGTCGGTGTAGAGCTTTATCAGCCTGCCGGGGTCGCGGTAGCCGTTGTATCTGCCGCAGGACGGGATAACATCATATATGATGCAGTTTTTATCGGAATGCAGCTCGACGGTTATAGTCTCACCGGGCGCGAATGTTCCCGAATACTTCTTTGTTACGGTCATGGTCGGCGCGGTATCGTTCTGGTCGATGCGCCCGATATAGCGTGTGATCGCTATGATGTCGCCGTTTGCCGCCGCAAATCCCGCGTTCGTGAACTGCTCCTTTGTGAAGTGCAGATATGTGGGGTGGTGGCGGTCGAGAGAAACGGTCTTTTGTTCGCCATTATCGTTGTATGTGAACGAAGCGTTCCCTTTCGTTCTGGGAACATAATGTTCGAGATAGACCACAAGCTGCAATGAGAAGCTGTCGAGTTCGGGAACGGAGTTGTAAAGGGTGCGGGCAAAGCCTTCCGCTTCGGGGAGGTCGAGCACGGAAGCGGTTATGAGCGCGGAGCTGATAAGGACCTGATCGGTACTGCCCTGCGTTTCGAGGCTCGCAGTCACCGCGTCGGGGTCGCTGTCGTCGATAATGACAGACGGAACGTACTTGATATAGGTGTCATAAGCCGCCTGTCTGTCGCCGCAGAACGCCAGCGCCGCCGAAAGGTATATGCCGCACTGGGTGTCGATGTTCGCGTCGGATGCGAGGAACGCCTTTACTTCGTTCATGACGGGTTCGCCGAGAGCCGCAAGTCCCATGTACATACAGCTGCGGTCGAATACGGTCAGTTCTCCGTCCATTAACTTGCGGAATTGGTTTATGACCGCGGGCTTGCTGACTGCGTCCGGTGCAGCCGCACACATCAGCGCCGTCACCTCAAATGAATATTCCGCAGCCGGGAGTATCTTTGCAAGTCCCGTGGAAGTTTCGTCACGGAACAGTCCGTCTATGGGTTCGGCGTGGTCGGGGTAAAGCACATTCAGTGCATAGGCTGACGCGAGACTCATATCGTTACGGTTGCCGCAGTATGAGAGCAGCTTGTAGAGTATATTCGTGTTCAATATATACTCTTTGTCGAAAAATGCAATATCTACGGGGTACTTTGTCGGAGTGATGTCTTTCAGCTCCGAAAGGCTGAGAGTGCGCTCTATATCTGTCTCCAGCAGTGTTTTAACGACCGTCAGCGGCAGCTCGGCGGCATCTTTGTACCCATTTTTCTCCGCTGTGAACAGCACCTTGTATTCGCCCGCCGGGAGTTTTCCGAAGTTGGCTGTCTGCTGCTGCAACACAGTTTTCTCTTCGTTATATCCGCTGCCTGTTATACTTATCGTAATCTTATCGCTCTTTGAAATTCCCGCAGCTTTTGCGGAAACTGCGATATCGTCGCCCTCAACAAAAGTGTTCTGCATTATAGGCGTTATGAACACGGGGCGGGTAACTACCACCGGCTGTCTGATGTTTCCGGCGAGAAGCCGTTCCTCGGGGGTCATATACACCGCCTGAACGGTGGCACGCCATGTTGTGATGTTGTCGGGGAGCTTAACGGTGAATACGGCATTTCCGTCCGCACCCGTGACCGCGCTTTCAAAGAACGCTGTATCTCTGAAATCCTTGCGGACTGAAAGCTCATCGCCGCCGCCGCCCTTTTCGCCGTACATCTTCGATTCGGAAAGATGCTGGATGTAGCTCAGATACTCGTTTGCTGCGCCTATCCACCTGTACGGGTACATACTGTTCAGAAGATCGACGTACTGATCGGCAACCGCGAAAGCCGCTTCATCGACTATACTTAACTGCACCGTCGCACCGTTTATAGGCTGTCCGTTCACGTCGGTCGCCTTTATCGTGATGTTCGCGGTATCGCCTGCGTCGTACTTTTCCGCATCTGCGGTCATGTCAAGGTCTATCCTGCGGCGTTCGGGGTCGAAGGTCAGTACGCCGCCGTAGCACTTGTAGATATGCCGCCCGTCAAAGTAAGCGCCCGTATAGCGCACGGTGGGGATGCACGAGCGGTCAGCGGTGAACGTGAAATCGGTCGTGCCGTGTGCGTCATACAGCTTGTATGACACTATCTTGTCATCGTCGTACACCGCCAGCAGGAACATACCGTTGACCGTGCCGATGTCGTTGGCACATTCCAGCGATACCGTGATCTTCTCGTCCTCATAGAAACGAAGCAGATCGCTTCGTTCCCACCCGCTGAGTTCTTTATTGTGCTCCTCGCCTTCCGCGGAGAGAAGATACAGCAGAGTGCCGGATGACGTGTCAAAGCCGAAATTGCCAAGCTCGAAGTTGTTTATATTTTTCCCGTACAGACCGCCGATATCGCGCCCCGCATGGAACGACCTGTAGATATCCTGCCCCATAAGGTCGGTGTATTTGATATCTACGATGTACCAGCCGTCCTCGGAATAGTCCACAGGAAGGTTTTTGAACACATACTCGCCGTTATTCGTTATTTCTGTGTACTTGCCGACCGACTTGTCATAAGTCTCGTAAATGTATTTCTTGACGGTACGCTTTTCTATCGCGTCGTAGTAGCTTCCCGTCTCCTTTTTCTCCGTCCAGTAGTGTGTGACTTCGACGGTGACGGGGATAGATACCGCTTCACCTTTTAGCATCTCGTAGCTGTCGGGGTCTATAGCGCCGCCCGGTTTATAATTTTTCGCAAACCATTCGTCAGCCCTGCTGAGATCCATTTTGTTCGCGTGAACGGTCAGCGACCGCGAATCCTCATCATAGTCATACACGAACATGACATCGCTCAGGAACGCGGGTATCTGCGCCCACGCGCCCTCGTATGTGTTCTCTATTCCGGCAACGCTGAAATCCACATAGATGCTGCCGAGTCTCCAGTCGGGCGAATACTGGTCGCCGCATAAAATGCTCGGTGTAACTGTGCCGTCCTCTCCCGTGGTATATGTCTTGTCGTTCTGGGAGTATTTCAGCACCACGCCCTCGGCGGGAGCCTTGGGATCGGCCTTGAGTTCCAGCATCTGGGCTTCCAGCAGGATGCGTTCCAGCAGGTCGTCGAGGCCCTGACCGGTCTTGGCGCTGACCCGCACCGTGCCGATAAACAACATAATCGGGCGTATCTATATCCACCACATAGGTAGGCTTGGTGTAGTCATGCACCTGAACATATTTCCGCAGTATCTCGGTATCTCCCGCTTTCAGAAGCAGGTTGCCGCCGTAATCCACACAAATATCACTGAACGTGAAAGATGTTGAGAAGAATCCGTTCTCGTCGGGCTGCACTTCATTCGTCACAGCATCGAGGAACGTTACGCTCACATCCTCCGGTATGGCGGTAACACGCGCTTTCGGGATGATAAATCCCCACACGTTCACCGTGTCTGTCGGGAGATAAGCGGTGCGGTCGGTATATAAATAGGTATAGAACAGGTCGGAGGACTGATCGTTGTCGTATGAATAGTATGTTTCATATTCGTCTCCCGCGTCGCCCTGAACGTTTATGCGGTCGGTGTAGCGATAGCTGCCGTACTTTATGTCGAGCAGCGCTCTGCCGGAAACTCCCGAAACATCTATCTTTGCAAGACCGTCTGTTCCCACTTCTGCGGTGAATTTCCTGCCGTCCGCTTCCAGTGTGACGGACGCACCTGCGGCGGGACTGCCCGATGCCGCGTCATTCACATACAGCAGCACGTCATTGCCGACATTTATCATGTACACCGACACGGGCGTTACCTCTATAAGGTATTGCAGTGAGGGTTCACCCGCTTTTTCCGCTGCGGTGCCTTCTGTCTTTGCGGTAACTTCCGCTATATAGCATCCCGCTTCGAGTTCATCGGGCAGGAGAACGAACACGGAGCTTTTGTTGTAGAAGTATTCGGCTGCCGATTCGCGGATATAAGGCTTTTCTGTGGAGGAAAATACCTCTTCCAGACCGCTCGTATCTATCACCGCACTGTCTGCCCAGCGCTGAGCGGTCTTTGCCTTCATCGCGTCATAGTAAGCATCGGTACTTCCGAAACGATACAGCTTAGTTTCATATTCTACCGTTTTCAGTTCGTCGCTGCACATTATCTCGATGCAAAGCGGGTCGCCGGGAACGAAAGATTCCGCAAAGCCGTTATAAGTGCTTCTCGTATCGAAATAAAGCCAGCCGCTGTATTCCGTTGTGCGGAACTCAAAGGTCTTGTCCTCTGCAAGCGTTTCTCCCTGTGCGGACGGCAATCCCTTCTTTACGGTCACGGTGTAGCCGGTGCCGACGGTAAGATCGTCCTCCGGAATTATGTAGAGCGTGCGCTTTTTCGTATAGACCTTTACATCTGTCGGCGGGTCTATCGCGACATACTCCGACAGGTCTTCCGAGGACGGTTCAAAGGTGAACTCGACCTCTATGCCGCTGTCAAGACTGATATCCTCAGAACCGTCGGCGGGGTAGCAGGACTTAACCTTGAAATCGTCTATAGTCCTGAATGCCCAGCTGCCGCCGATACTGCCGTTTTCGTCGGAGACTGATACTTT
>CAMHBE010000088.1 GCA_946183095.1 uncultured Clostridia bacterium
CCATGCCATTATGGGCGGCTCTCCTGCGGAGATACTTGAAAGAGTCAACAAGCAGGTCTACGCCAATAATAAGGCGCATATGTTTGTGACGGTTTGGCTGGGAATCCTCGAGATCAGCACCGGCAAGCTCACCACCGCGAGCGCCGGTCATGAGTATCCGATGATCAACACAAACGGCAAATACGAGATACTGAAAGACAAGCACGGTCTTGCAATCGGCGCGATGGATATCGCCAAGTATAAAAATACCGAGATACAGCTCAAAAAGGGCGACAGCATCTTTGTCTACACCGACGGCGTCGCCGAGGCCACAGACGCGAACAACGAGCTCTTCGGCACAGACCGCACTGTAGACGCCCTCAATGCAATCCCCGAGGGCGCTTCTCAGAAGGAGGTATTGGCAGGCGTCCGCGTCGCTGTTGACGCTTTTGTCAAAGAAGCGCCTCAGTTTGACGACCTGACGATGGTCGGATTGAAATACAACGGGGTTGAAGATAATGCCGGAGGTGAGGAGGAATGATGCAGGAGCTAATCCTTGAAGCTGACAGAATGAATCTCCCTTTGGTACAGTCGTTTATAGACGAGCAGCTTGAAGCGGTAGATTGCCCGATGCCGACCCGGATCGCGATCGATGTCGCGGTTGAGGAACTGTTCGTCAACATTGCAAGCTATGCCTACGGCGATGGAACCGGAAAGGCTGTAGTTCAGGTCACGGTACACGAGGATCCGCTATCTGTTGAAATAACCTTTATCGACCACGGAAAGCAATACGACCCGCTTGCAAAGGCAGACCCGGATACCACGCTTTCCGTCAAGGAACGCAAAAAAGGCGGACTGGGCATCTTTATGGTCAAGAAGAGCATGGACAATGTGAACTATGAATAAACTGATTACTTCCGATGAGGTGATCCGACAGGAAACTACAATTTTGACTGAAATTAACGAAAATGTATGTTCCGTTACCGAACAAACAACTGTCTCGGCAAAACGCTCTTACTCTGCGTGTACTGTCGCGGAGCATCTCAGAAAGCTTCCTCGGGGACAGCCCCCATCTCCAAGTAAATATCCGGAGCTTGAATTATATGGGCTGACACCGGAAGATGGATATACAGTAATAACAGAGTATCAAAAAGGAGCAGCGATTGCTGCGTAGGAGGTATCATAATGAAATGCCCGCAGTGCGGAAGAAAAATGAAAGGCGACTGGCCTGATAAAGAAGTATATTTCAATTGCGAATTCTGCGGTGACAGATTTGTTATTGAAGATGACGGTGAGCTTGTCAATGTATTTAACAGAGGAAGCAATAACCACGGCACCTGTATTAACTGCGGTCGATCACTTGCGCGGGGAAGCTATACAGCGCCGTGGGAAGATGGTGATAATTCTGAAGGATTTGTTACCTGCCCCCATTGTGGCTGTTATAACTACAAGTAAAGAATAATGCATAAAACCTCCGGGCATTTGGCAGCTTGGAGGTTTTATGATTGCAGTCTTGTTTTTTGCGACTAACTCTTATTAGAAACAGCCTTGCGATTCTATCGATTGAAAATTATCACTGCGGTTCCTTCTCCTCGGTAACGGACAATTCCGTAAAATCACGTTTGCTGTTCGTGTAGCATCGCCGCAAATAATCGTGCCCGCCGTCAACGGAAACGCTCCCGCAGGAGCAGGTCTTGAAGTCGTGCCTGTGAGTGCTTTCGATGATATCGCCGCAGTGGTTACAGCGTATCAGATTTCGTATAATGATTTTCATGTTACGGTTCCGGGCAGTCGGCGTCATAAGCGTCAAGCAGCTCTTGCAGCAGAGGATTCGGTTTTGCCTCGCACCCGCCGACCCTTGGTTATTTACGCTGCCGGCTCAAAGCACTCGGGATTATCCTCGGGAGTGACAACGAGTCGGTAGCGGTTGCCGTTTTCATCGATGTTTTGATCCAATAAACGCAGCAGCGTCAACTTGTGCAGCGAGGCGTAGGTGTAGGAGACAGAATAATTCAGAGTGGCGATAAACATATCCGAAGAGAATTCATCACACCCGAAAGCCTCATAGATTGCGGTCAGCGTTTTCTTTTGAGTCGGACGAAGCTCGGGGCAAAGCTCTTTGTTCATAGAATAGCAGTCCGGCGACTCCTTACTGATGAGCCCGAGCTGTACCGCGAGTTCCGTATCAATGCTCCACATGTTCTCCGTGTATCCCCAAAAGTCATAATCGCTCCTGAAAAGAGTACCTTTCTCTATGCATTGCTGCATGACCGTTCCGAGGCGCCGGTCTCTTGTGGAAAATTCGGATGTTGCAAGCGTATTGATAAGCTCATAGACCTCGTCGGAATAGTCTGCGTCGTTTGGTTCCGTGACCGGCGCGGTATCTGCTGAGGGTACAGTGTTTTCGGCAAAGAAGGTGGGGTGCGTTTCCGGGTCAACAAGCAGGCGATATTTATGCGGTGACTCGTTCTGACATTCAAAAATATGCAGCTGAGATAACCTGTGAAGCTCTTTGTCGACAGCTGATTTGCATTTGTTCAATACCGGCATTACGGTTTTTCGCGTAAACCACTCATGCCCGAAATTCCGGTAAACAATCGACAGAACCTTTTTTGTTGTCTCTGTGATTAAAATGGTTTCCTTGCTCACGTTTCTGTTTATTCTGTAAACGTGCCGGGTAACCTTTGTAACCAACCCCATTTGCAAAGGAAGAGACATTTCTGACGGCATTTTTTCGATGACATTGTACTGCTCATAGTCTGCGGCGGTAATCAGACCTTTTGGCAGACAGGATAATAACAGATCTCCAAGGCGCCTGTCGTTTTCGGATGTTTCAGAGTGCTGCAACTCTCGGATAGTGTTTATTATACTTGGGGCGTAATCGCCGGGTAAAAGCGGAGGAAGATCTGATTTTACCCGATAAGTCTTGTATTCTCCCGGAGACTGATCCCCGTATTCAATCAGTCCCTTTTCACGCAAATGCCCGATAAATACGCTCGCCGAATTTCGGGATACGCCGCACCTTTGAACAAAATCCTCAGAATTGAAAGAATACACGCCTTCATCAAACAGCTTCAGCAGTACCTTAGAACATTTTTTGGAGATTTCTCCTTTTCCGCCAATCATCTCATATAACCTGTCCTTAATGCGGGCTAAACTGATTTCAAAACCATTGCCGTCATCAAAAGACTGCTCCGTCTCGTTGGGTGAAACGGTATAAAATCCGTCAGGGAATCTGTTCTCTTCGCATGTAACCTCCGTTTCCTGAGCGGCGGTCATGCTCCCCGGAGGACCTGTGTGAGAAGGGGGAGACAGGGTCGTTCGCGCCATTTCTATTTCTGCCTGCCGCAGCTCGTTTTCGGCGTTCTGTATGCGCAGGCGCCTTTCGTCAACGGCGCGTGACAGCAGCTCAAGGTAATACTCTACGAAGTAGGTCATGTCACCTTCGTTCTCCTCGCGGAGTATGTTAGCGGCAGCCTCATAATACGCATAACTCCGACGGGCTATCAGAGCGGAAAGGCTGACGTCGCTGAAAAAAGAGTATCCCGACCGCAGAAGGATCATACCGGAAATAATACGCCCCAGCCGTTCATTTCCTTCGGGGAACGGTCGGGTGACGATCAGATATGCCTGCGCTATCGCCGCTTTTATCAGAGGATGTACGTTTTGCTCATTGAGGAAACCGCACAGCGCATCGACGCGTTCGGGGATGACGTGCGGCGGAGGGAACTGTAACCGTTCACCGTCAGCAGAGATATAATCCGTCTCGTCGGTGAAACGGTAATCCTGACCGCCGGTGTCCATGCCGTCCGTCAGAATGCCGATAAGCTCGCGCATGAAATCAGCGTCAATCGGTCTGTACAAATTTTCGGAAGCATAACTGCCCGCCATTCGATTATTGACGATCAGCTGTTCCTCAATGTCTCGCGGCGGCTGTTCGCCTGTCAGAAAATCCATCGCCGCCTGCAGGGTGATCTGGGCTCCTTCTATGTAGCCCGTGAAGAACACTTCCTCCAGCGTCATCACCGGCAGCGGCTCGGCATATGGGTCGTGTTCCGTTTCATTTTCAAACAGCGCTTCTACGATTTTTTCGCTTGAAGCGACCATCTTTTCTGTTGTCACATACCAGTACGGTTTCCCGTTACAACTGTACAGAGGCAGAACTGTGCTTGAGGAACGTCGAAGATTCAGCAGCTCCTGCCACAGAGAGTCGGGATTAACGCCGAGGGGTATGCGCGAAATCATATCGCGTTTTGATGTATAACGCTTTTCCAGATTTTTAAACAGTTTTTCTCGATTCATTTTCTGCCTCCTCGCGCGTACTTTATCGGGCTTCGATCTCTACAGGCTGAGCGTCTTCAAGCCTGAACCGAATCGCCTGATGAGAGGGGATATATTCGCCGTAACACATTCTCGGGCGGTCATCGTTCCAGCCGACAAGCTTCCGAATCTTTTTCAAGAAGCTCCTCCCGCTGATCTCAAACTGCATGGCGCGTTCCTCGGGTACTACGACAGCCTGCAGGTCGTCAACGGTGCAGGAGCGGAGAAGCAGCATTTTTTCTTCTTTGTTGATCAGGATCTGGACTTGGCGCGGTCTGTCCAGAGCCGCCAGTACACCTTCGTTCAGAAGAATAGAATCTTCCGGCAAATTCAATGTCATTATGATTTGAGTATTCACTCGACTACCTCCATAGGTTCTTTATCGGGATTTGAAATAGTTGTATTGTTTTCCGGCGGTGTAATACCGGATGAAACGAAGCCTTCTGACAAATCAACCTGCGTAGAAGCAAGATGTTCGTCAACGGTCATTCCGAATGTTTCCAGCCACTCTTTCGGCAGAATGGGTTTCGGGCGTTTGATTTTTCCCGTTTCGGGATCGCGGGTCTGAGGCAGGAACGCTTCTTTTGCGCATAAGTCAAACAAATACAGATTCTCCCCCTGATAGGTGATCTTCATACCCTGAAGCTTGTACCTGTATATTTGTTCCCAGCCCATAAGCTCGTATAGTTTGGTTGTAAACGGTCTGCAGGTGATTTCACGGCTCTTTCGCTTATCGCCGCGAACGACGCACCACCGCACCGCGTCACGTGCTCCTTCCTCGCAAGGCCTTATCGCGAGCTTGCGTTCTTCGGGATTGATCAGGAACTGAATATACGTCGCGTCCTCCAGCTTGCTGATACAGGAGTTGTTGAACGTGATGCTGTTGCCGCGAATGGTCATAGCAGGGTCAAAGCGGTGGGAGATAAACTCTCTGCGCACCACCTGATACCCGCTGAAATTAAAGTTTGCTTCTTCGGCAAGCCGTTTTGCTTCCTGCCGTTCTTCCCGCGTCAAACCGTTCATACCCTGTGGGTTTGTCGCCGCGGGCTGCGGAAATCCGGGATATGACATGCGCTGAGGATTCTGCGGGCCGGGTCGGTATCCCTGTCTTGATTGTGACCAAGGCTGAATGTTTTCCGCCATAAGTCGTCAGACCTCCTTTTTCTTATCTAATTTTTGTCTTTGCTTTTCGATGGTTGAGCAGGACGTTCGAGTTCCTTATCCTGCAACTGCTTTCGCCGTTTCGACTTCGCAGGCCATATCTTTTCCACGAGCAGTCTGTCAAGCTCCGAGCATATTTCCATGGCGCTGTCTGTCAGGTCGGCGCTGTTCAGAGGACTTTTCAGCAGTTCTTCGTATGCCTTCCGCATGACCTTTTCACCGAAAGCGCCGTAAACCATACGGCTGGATTCCTCGTGAAGCAGACATTCGCAACGGTAAATGTATCCTAACCAGTATGCGTATGCTAACTCGTCGATATTCCTGTTCGGCTCCTCGGGCAATTCCGACAGAGCCGCCGGTAGCCTGAGCGTTTCCTCGTTGTATGCCTGCGAAAGAAGCAGGCTTTTGTTTTCGCTGTCCCCGGCTTTTGAAATGATATCGTCGATCCAGTACAGCGCCTCAACAATAGTCTCGGGGCTTTTCAGCAGGATAGGAATTCTGAGCAGATTGGAAAGCTCGTCGTTCTCAATACCGCACGCCGCCGCAAAGCTGACGTCGAATACACCGGCAAGCTGGCTGGTCATAAAGAGCGGAGCAAATTCTTCCATCTTTATTCCCATCGACGCCGCTTCCATGAAAAGATTGCCTTGTTTATGGCAATATGCATATTCCCGCGCGGTAAACTCTCTTTGCAGCATTATGACGCTGTTGTTTTTCGGAGAAGCTCTCGCCAAGCGCATCAGACGTTTTACGTTCGCGGACAGCGGACGGCTTTTGGCGGGATTTCTTGACGCTTGCATATCTACACCTCCTCGCTGCTGATATTGACATTGATCGGAGTATTCGGATACTCCTGTGACTGCGGCGGAAGAACGGGAGGATCGTCAATGATCTCAAGCAGAAGGTTATCGACCGTTTTTGCGTCGACCGTGTGAGTAATATCCAGCGGTCTTGCTTCCGTCAGCATTTCCCAGTTGTCTCCCGATGTATCTGAGCAGAATTTTCTGATACCCTCCTCGTGCTGAAAAACAGGTGTTCCGAAAAGCTTGTTGTTGAGGTCAACAGCTTGCTGAAACTTTTCTTCCATTTCGCGTATTTCCTGCGGCTCATCCTCGTCGGGAGGATAGTAATAGCTTTTGGCTTCATCGTGCTCTTCATAGGCAGGCGAGTCGGGTTCTTTTGCGGGGATAATTACCTCGTCCTTTTTGCCTGTAGTGCGACCGATATAGTTATCCAGATCAAAAGCGAGAACCGTGCCTGTCGAGGGTGACATGTTCGTGTTGCGTATCACCTGACAGGGAATACGGAAAGTATAGTCTGTTTCCCAGCCCATGCTGTTATACAGCACTTTTGCCAACGGTCCCGCACTCTTGTATTTGGAATCCCAGACAATCGCGTTAGGATGATCGGATGAGCAGGGGCGCACAATAATGATTCGCTCCACCGGATTGAACAGCAGCTCTATGTGCGTGACTTTGTGAAACTTGTCCACACAGGTTTTATTGAAGGTAATCCCGGTTGTTGTAATGCAGAGAACCGGGTCGCGGGCACGGGAGAACATATTACCGTTGACGACCTGAAATGTCTTGGCGGCATTTTCCTTATCAACAGCCTCTGCTTCTTCCACAGCCTTGCCTTCAAGCTCGTCCTTGATCTCCTGTTCAGCGGCTGTTAGGTCGCGGGCGATACGGGAGATACCGTGGTCATCCACAAGCCCGCCAAGCTTACGACCGGCTTCGGGCAGATATTCCGTTTCGAGATCGACCTCAAGGTCTTCATCAAGAATACCCATTGCGATCTGACCTGCCCGGTAATAGTCCTCAAAATCAAAGCCTGCCCAAGAACGGTTCATAGAAATGTATCCCGTCAGAGCGCCGTG
>CAMHBE010000089.1 GCA_946183095.1 uncultured Clostridia bacterium
CGCCCCGTCGGAGAGGGCTGACATCTTCTGCGCCTGTTCGGGGGTGGAGATGCCGAAGCCGATAGCGCAGGGGACATTGCTGTGTTTGCGGACGGACGCGACGATCGACGCGATATCCGTCTTTATCTCGCTGCGCACCCCGGTTACGCCGAGACTTGACACTATATAAAGAAATCCTTCTGCTTCTTTGGCTATCATCTCTATGCGCTGCTCGGATGTGGGCGCTATCATGGAGATAAGATCAATGCCGTACTGCCTGCACACGGGAGCAAAATCCCCCTTTTCCTCGAACGGCACGTCGGGCAGTATTATGCCGTCAATACCTATCTCAGCACACGCCTTTATAAATCTTTCCGTACCATAGGAGAACACCACATTCGCGTATGTCATGAACACGAGCGGTATCTTCACGTCTTTGCGGAGTTCCCGCACAAAATCGAATATCTTGTCGGTAGTTACCTTGCCGGACAGCGCGCGGATGTTAGCCGCCTGAATGACAACGCCCTCCGCCGTGGGATCCGAGAACGGTATGCCGAGCTCTATCATGTCCGCGCCGTTCTCGACCATTGCACGCACTATCTTCCCGGTAGTTTCAAGATCGGGATCGCCGCAGGTGATGAACGGTATGAATGCCTTTCCGTTTCTGAAAGCGTTTGCTATATTACTCATAGATCTCTTCCCCCCTGTATCTTGCTATCGCAGCACAGTCCTTGTCACCGCGTCCCGATATCGTTATTACTATTATCTTGTCCTTACCCATTTCCGGTGCTATCTTTATGGCGTGCGCGACCGCGTGCGCAGACTCTATGGCGGGGATTATGCCCTCCGTCTTTGAGAGGAACTCGAACGCGTTCACCGCTTCATCGTCCGTTATCGCCACATACTCCGCGCGCCCGGTATCATGCAGATACGCGTGCTCGGGACCTATGCCGGGGTAATCCAGCCCCGCCGATATCGAATAAACCGGCGCTATCTGCCCGTATTCATCCTGACAGAAATAGGACTTCATGCCATGGAAAATGCCGAGACGACCGGTGTTGATCGTAGCCGCAGTCTCGAAAGTGTCGATGCCGCGCCCCGCAGCTTCACAGCCGATAAGACGGACGGACTTGTCCTCAATGAAGTTGTAGAAAGTCCCCATGGCGTTTGAGCCGCCGCCGACGCAGGCTATCACCGCGTCGGGAAGCCTGCCCTCCTTTTCGAGCATCTGCTGCTTTATTTCACGGGAAATAACGGACTGGAAATCGCGGACGATAGTGGGGAACGGGTGGGGTCCCATTACCGAACCGAGACAGTAGTGCGTGTCCGCGATACGGCTCGTCCACTCTCGCATAGCTTCGGATACCGCATCTTTCAGCGTGGCAGTGCCGCTCGTAACGGGAATGACCTCCGAACCCAGCAGCTTCATGCGGTAAACGTTGAGCGCCTGACGCTTCGTGTCCTCCTCGCCCATGAATACCACGCACTCCATGCCCATAAGAGCGGCTGCCGTTGCCGTTGCAACGCCGTGCTGTCCCGCGCCTGTCTCCGCGATAAGTCTTGTCTTGCCCATTTTCTTCGCAAGCAGAGCCTGTCCGAGCACGTTGTTTATTTTGTGGGAACCCGTGTGGTTCAGATCCTCGCGTTTGAGGTATATCTTCGCACCGCCGAGTGTCTTTGTCAGCTTTTCCGCGTAGTACAGCCGCGACGGTCTGCCGGCGTAGTCGTTGAATAATTCCGTCAGTTCAGCGTTGAACTGCGGGTCATCTTTATAACGGTCGTAGGCTTCTTCAAGCTCTATCACCGCATTCATCAGAGTTTCGGGGATGTACTGACCCCCGTGCTGCCCGAATCTTCCGTTGCTCATAGTGTGTTTCTCCTTTCAGTATAAATGCCGGTCACTGCCGTCCGGACCGCGATCATACGTTGTATAATTGCTCCTGTGACCGTACAGCGTTTATAAAGCGTCTTATCTTGTCGCAGTCCTTGATGCCGTCCGTTTCGACCCCGGTGCTGACATCCACGCACCATGGGCAGTATTTTCGTACCGCCTGTTCGACATTTTCCGGTGTCAGCCCGCCCGCAAGCATATACAGACGGTCAACGTCCTCCAGATAATCCCAGTCGAACGACTCGCCGGTGCCGCAGCCGTTGTCCAGCAGAAGCATATCCGCAGAGGATGCGAGCGCATTTTCTATATCGGCGGCGGTGCGTATCGTGTACGCCTTTATCACGGGCATCCCCGTCAGCGCTTTGACCCGCTGCACCTGCCCGTCCGTTTCGCTGCCGTGGAGCTGCACCGCGTCGATGGCTCCCGACCGCGCAATGTCGCAGATAACGTCGGTGTCCTCGTCAACGAACACCCCCACGGTCTGTATGCGCCTGTCGAGCTTTCCGCGGAACTCCAGCGCCTTTTGCGGTGCGATGTACCGCCGGCTGCTTTTTGCAAATATGAATCCCGCGTAGTCGGGAATGAACTCGTTCAGATATCCGCAGTCCTCGTCCCGCATTATCCCGCAGATCTTTATTTTAGTCATTTCAATGTCCTTTCAGTTCCGAAAGTTTCATCCGTTTGTCGGCGGCACGCATCAGAGTTTCACCGACCAGAAGAGCGTCTGCACCCGCTTTGCGCATTGCATCGACATCTTCTGCGGTCTTTATTCCGCTTTCGGCAACAAAAACGATGTTATCGGGAACAAGTTTCCGCAGTTCCGCGGAATTTTCCGTGTTCACCGTGAAATCTTTGAGGTTCCGGTTGTTCACGCCTATCACCCGCGCTCCGACATCCGCCGCCATTCGTATCTCTTCCGCGTCGTGTGCTTCGACAAGCGCCGACAGACCCAGCGTATCGCAGATACCGATATATCTTTCAAGCGTCGGCGCGTCAAGTACGGAGCATATCAGCAGCACCGCAGCCGCCCCGAGAGTGCGCGCTTCGTAGATCATATACTCGTCAACGGTGAAATCCTTGCGTATGCAGGGGATCTTAACGGCGGCGGCTATCTCGCGGAGATACTCCGTGCTGCCGAGGAACCATTCGGGTTCGGTGAGCACGCTGATGCAGTCGGCTCCCGCCGCTTCGTACTCTTTTGCTATCCTAAGGTACGGGAAATCCTCCGCTATGATGCCCTTTGACGGGGACGCTTTCTTACATTCGCAGATAAACGCGATATCCTGCTTTTTCAGCGCCTTTTCAAACGAGAATGTCAGCTTCGGCATTGCAAGAGCCTTTTCCCGCATCTCATCTGCCGGGACACGCTCTTTTGCCGCTGCAACGCGCTTTCGGGTGCTTTCGGCTATCGTATCGAGTATATTCTTCACTTGTTCGACTCCTCAACAAACGCGTTCAGCACTTCCATTGCCTTGCCGTTATCGACAAGTTCCGCGGCTTTCTTCACGCCTTCCGCGAAGGAGGGAGCCTTGCCGCCGACGTATATCGCCGCACCCGCGTTCATCAGCACCGCACTGCGCTTTGCGCCTTTTTCCTCGCCGGAAAGTATCGCGCGGGTGATCTTCGCGTTCTCGGCGGGGGTGCCGCCCACGAGTTCGGACTTGTCACACTGCGCAAATCCGAAATCCTCGGGCTTTACGGTGTAGGTCTTGTACCAGCCGTCGTTGAACTCGCACACAACGGTTGGGGAACTTACGGATATCTCGTCGAGCTTATCAGTTCCGAACACCACCATACCGCGCTTCATGCCGAGGGTGGTGAGGACCTGCGCTATCGGCTCGACGAGGTAACGGTCATACACGCCGAGAACGATATACTGCGGGCTTGCGGGGTTTGTCAGCGGTCCTAAGATGTTGAACACGGTTCGGAAACCCAGCTCCCTGCGTATCGCGCCCACATATTTCATGGACGTGTGGTACTTCTGCGCGAAGAAGAAGCATATACCGACTTTATCGAGAAGTTCGCGGCATTTGTCGGGCGTAAGGTCGATGTTCACGCCGAGCGCTTCAAGGCAGTCGGCTGCACCGCAGAGGGAAGATGCCGCGCGGTTGCCGTGTTTTGCAACTTTCACGCCTGCCGCGGCTATTATCATCGCGGACGTTGTTGAAATGTTGAAGCTCCCCGCGTTATCGCCGCCCGTTCCGACTATTTCAAGCACCTCGAAGTCGTGCTCGACTTTCGTCGCGTGGTCGCGCATTGCAGCCGCACAGCCCGATATCTCGTCTATCGTCTCGGCTTTCGCGCTTTTGGTCGAAAGTGCCGCGAGGAACGCCGCATTCTGCGTGGGCGTAGTCTCGCCGCTCATTATCTCGTTCATTACCGTGTATGCTTCATCGTATGTCAGATCCTGCTTCTGCACTATCTTGACTATTGCTTCCTTTATCATGTTAAGTCCTCCTTTGTGTGTGGTACGCCGATAGGTTGTGGTACAGCGGGCAGTGAGCGGTACGCCGAAAAGTGGTGGTACAGCGGTGCACCCTGACACTTGCTTTCTGTTGCCGCATCCGTGCGGCGTTTGGGCAAGTGTTTCAATGCGTCCTGCATTGACCCGCACCCGCAAGGGGGCTCATGTCGCCCCCTTGACCCCGGCAGCAGCGACGCGCTGCACCGAGATGATGTGTATTATCATGCACTGCTCCTATCATAAGTCTCTGAGAACTTATGATAACCGCAGCACACCGATATCTTATTACTACGTTTTCGCTTCCTTTGTCGCACAAAGGAAGTAGTGAGGGAGTTTGAGGGAGAGACAACGTCTCTTCCTCATGTGGCTCGCCCTCAAGGCGAGTCACGGTCTCAAGCGCCAGCGACCTCTCTCCGCCAGCGGTCTCTCACCGGCTGCGGCTCTCTATGAACGCTCTGAGCATCTCCTTGCCGTGCGGGGTCATGATAGACTCGGGGTGGAACTGCACGCCGAAAATGGGATAGTCCCTATGCTGTACTGCCATTATCTCGCCGTCCTGTGTGCGGGCGGTCACTTTCAGGCAGTCCGGGAGTGTTCCTTCGTCGGCAGCGAGGGAATGATAACGCGCTACGGGCGCTTTCTCCGGCACACCGGCAAACAGCGGGCAGCTCCTGTCGAACGTTACCTCGGACTGCTTGCCGTGCATCAGACGCTTCGCGTAGGTTATCTTCGCTCCGTATGCCGCACATATCGCCTGATGACCAAGACACACGCCGAGTGTCGGGATGCTCCGGCTCACCGTTGCAGCCACCTCAACTATATTACCCGCGTCCTCGGGTCTGCCGGGACCCGGAGAGATGATGATGCACCCGGGGCGGAGCGCCTCTATCTCGCTTACCGAAAGCTCGTCATTGCGCACCACCTTTATATCCGGCTCTATCTCGCCGATATACTGATACAGATTATACGAAAAGCTGTCATAATTGTCTATCAGCAGTATCATTCGATATCACCCGCCCTTTCGAGTGCGTTTATCACCGCTTTCGCCTTGTTGATGCACTCGTTGTACTCGTTTTCCGGCACGCTGTCGGCTACTATGCCCGCGCCGCTCCGCACGAACACCTTACCGTTCTTCTTGTACGCTATGCGGATAGCTATGCAGGTGTCAAGATCGCCGTTGAACGCCGCGTAACCTATCGCACCGCCGTATATGCCGCGCTTGCTGCCCTCCAGTTCATTTATCAGCCTGCACGCGCGTATCTTCGGCGCTCCCGAAAGCGTCCCCGCAGGCAGTACCGCGTTCACAGCGTCTATCGCGTCTTTGTCTTCGCGTATGATGCCGCGCACCGTCGAACCTATGTGCATGACGTGAGAATACCGCTCTACCGAGTGCAGCTGCTCGACCTCCACCGTGCCGAATCTGCTTATCCTGCCGAGATCGTTGCGCCCGAGATCTACCAGCATATTGTGCTCCGCAAGCTCCTTCTCATCTCTGAGCAGTTCCTCTTCGAGCCGCTTGTCCTCTTCGGGGGTTTTCCCGCGCGGACGGGTTCCCGCAAGAGGAAATGTGTGCAGCACCCCGTTTTCGAGCTTCACAAGCGTTTCGGGGGATGCACCCGCCACCTCAACGTCTGTTCCCGAAAAATAGAACATATAAGGCGAGGGGTTTATCGTCCGCAGCATTCGGTATGTGCTCAGCAGACTGCCTTCAAACGGCGCGGACAGGCGGTTCGACAGCACTATCTGGAAGATGTCGCCCTCCTTGATGTAGTTCTTCGCCTTCTCCACCATCGCGCAGTAGCGTTCTTTGTCGAAAAGCGGCGTTATCTCGCCGGTTATGCGCCCTGCGGGTTCATTCAGCCGTTCGCCGTTCTTCAGCAGACCTATCATCTCCCGTATCTCGTTCCTTGCGCGGTTGTACTCCGTTTCGATACGATCGGGGTCGTCTATGCGCATATTCGCTATCAGGATGATCTTCTGCATGGCGTTGTCAAAAGCTATCACCTTGTCGAACAGCATCAGGTCAACGTCCTTGAAGTGCTCGCTGTCGTCGGTCTTCACCTTTATCGTGGGTTCGGTGTAGTTTAAGAAGTCGAATGAGAAGTACCCCACGAGCCCGCCCGTGAACGCCGGAAGATACGGGAGCTTCGGGCTTTTGTGGCTCGCAAGGAGCTGGCGGATATACGCCGACGGATCATCGGTCTTTATCGTGAGATCGCCCGCTTTCAGCTCCCCGTCAACACAGGTAAGCTCGGTCTTGGGTTCGTATCCCAGAAACGTGTAGCGTCCCCATGTGTCCTGCTCCGACACGGACTCAAGCATATAAACGTGGGTGGAGACATTTTTTAGTATGGACAGCACACCGAGCGGAGTGTACATATCCGACAGGATCTCGCAGCTCAGCGGGAATACGGCATATCCGCCGCCCGCGTATTTTTTCACTTCCGCAAGATCGGGCATACAGCTGTACATTTTCTGCACCTGCCTTTCCGGGGCGGAAAACAAAAAGCCCGTCCCTGACTGAAATTCAAGTCAAGGACGAGCGTAAACTCGCGGTGCCACCTTGATTCACGGCATGATACCGTGCACTTAGCGGGATACCTCTATATCCCCGGCAACTGACGTATGCCCGAACGTCGCAGTTTTATCGGGAGCTTCCGCTCTTTACCCGACTGCGCCCTCTGCGGTCCATTTGACGTACTGTTTCACATCCGGCTCTCACCTGCCCGGACTCTCTGTTGAGTCATGTATCGCCTTTATCTCCGCGTCAACGGTTTCGATTTGAACATATAATAACACAGTTTTTCCGATTTGTCAATAGGTTTTTGCAAGATTTTTTTGAAATTTTTTCATATTTGTTGTTTTTGGGGAAATAAAAGCACTTTCCTCCGCAAAGAGCAGAGGAAAGTGCAGGAAATATAAAGGGCTCCTCTAAAAAACTATTGTCGTTCAGGCGTGCCGACATAAAGTCGGCAGATTGTACAAATTTTTCGC
>CAMHBE010000090.1 GCA_946183095.1 uncultured Clostridia bacterium
TTTTTTACCTGTCCTTTCACTCTGTCAGCGCCGCACCGGACGATGCACGCTATCTATTTTATTTATCCGATAACTGCTCAAGTCTTTGTTTGCAGTATATGTTGCATCTTTTAGCGTAAGCTCGCATTCTTGCACCGATAAGGAAGATCACCGCGCACACCGCGAACATTATCACGGAAACGATATAGAGATCATTCTCTCCCGCGATTATTTTCACCGGAGCCAGCAGCACCTTGTCCGAGATGTCCGACAGGAACGTGCCGAGCTGTGATGCCTGTTCCGCGCCGCCGTTATCCGGCGGGATGTACAGTACGTTCGGCAGTGTCAGATAAAGCGCCGGAGCCATGATAAACAGCCATTGCCGCAGAAATCCCGCAAGCAGCGAGGTGAATATCCACGCCGCGGTCATTGCCGCGATCGACGCGTATTGCAGGAAAATTCCCGTCTGCGCCGAACACAGTATCCCGGCGGTGATGCCCGATATCAGGAATACAGCGATATTTGCCGCTGTGGTCGTTGCAAAGAAAACGTCTATGCGTTCCCGCACATACTTCTCGAACGCGGGGTGTTTCGCGCACAGCTTGTCGACAGTTACCGCTATCATAGCCCGACCTCCCCGAAAAGAGCCGCCTCAAAGGACACGGAGCCGTAAACATTCGCAAGGACGAGGTAGGCGCACACCCCCGTGACAGCTGCCGCGCATAATACCGCGAAGGTTATCTTCGCAGCCTTTTTGCTGTCTTTGAATAATATCTCGACGAATCTGCCGCCGATAGCGTAAATTTCCGGCGCAAGTGCCGTCACAGACTGCATCACCGTGAAAAGTGCGGCTGCCGAGAGCACCGGTGCAGCCGAAGCAGCCGCCGTGAGTGCCGCACCGGTCACCGCCGTGTTGGCGAGCCTGCCGAGATCGGCGCTGCGGTTTACGAGCATCGGGCGAATTACCGCGCACAGCAGCGCGAAAACTCCGACTATGACCGCACACGCGACGGGTACCGCGAAACCTGTTGAAGTTTCCCCGCCGATAAAGGTGAGAATGCCGCCGACCGTGTCGGGGAACAGCGCTCCGAGCACTGCCGCAGCCGCGGAAACACCCGCGCATATATAAATATTGGGGATCAGTCCGATAAAGTAAAGGGGTATCAGCAGCACCGCCGAGCTGTCAAAGCAGGCGGCTGCAAGTATCAGCGCGATGAAGCGCACAGTGCGTCTCTCGCGGATAAATTTTGCGGCTGCCGTACAGATCATTCCCGCCGCGAAAAGGGTGGGACTAACGAATGTCGAAAGCACGAAGCAGCCTGTCACAATGACCGCGCCTTCGTATGGACTGCCGCAGACCGTATAAACTGCCGCGACCGCGAGCGCACTTTGCAGAGCTGCCATGACCGCGGCTGCTGCCGCAGGCGCATCGGTGAATGCAGAGCAGACATACTTTATAAATATATAGGCGGGAGAGGAGTCCCTCACGGGGATAAGTCCGTACCCGCGGAAAAGTCCGCAGCCTGTGATGCAGAAAACCGCCGCGAAAAAGATGATCCCGTACAGCGTTTTCAGGTCACGGCGGGAACACAGCGCTCCGACAGCCGCGGCAGCTGCTGTGATGCAGATAAGTATGAGATCTCCGGACATCATTTTTCATCAAATTCTTTGCCGATATCGGGTTCATCCGGAACATCGGCTTCTTCATCGACGGAGCTTCTGTAATCGCTGCTCTTGTCGTATTTCACATGGCAGTAGGTCTTTATCACGCCGAAGAATTTTGCCTTTGACAGCGAGATAGTTGAGAGAGCGGCGCTGAGTTCCGAGTGTGTTGTCTTGTTCTCGCGCATCACGAGAGCCGTTCCGCCGGTAAACCCGCCGAACAGCAGCGAGTCGTTGGCAATGCACAGGGGCGGCGTATCTATTATAATGTAGTCGTAATAATCGTACAGCAGGCGGATGAGACGTTCGGCGGCGGCACTGCCGAGCAGGTCGGAGGGGCTTGCGGCTCTGGGACCGGCGGGCATGACGTGGAAATTCTTCCGCACATCGAAGCATATACCTCGGTAAACATCACTGTCGCCGGTGAGTATGGTGCTTAGCCCGAAGTGGTTCTTCAGCCGCAGCATATCATGTACGCCGGAACGCCGCAGGTCGGCGTCTATCAGCAGGACGCGCCTGCCGAGCCTGCTGAACATCAGCGCTACGTTGATAGCGGTGGTGGTCTTGCCTTCCTCTCTGCACTGGCTGGTTATGACGAATGAGCGGTAAGGGTCGCTTCCGAGGGATGCTATAAGGTTCGTGCGTATTTTTGAATAGGCTTCGGTGATGACGAACGGTGTGTTTTCATTCAGGATGAACTGTCTTGTTACGGGATCAAAGCCTTGCAAGTGCAGTCTCTCCTTTCGCTTGAATTTTGAGAATGACCCACCGTTACATAGTACATTATATTACATTATTCACGTTTTGTCAATAGTGTGAACAATTATTTTCGCCAAATTTCTTCATAATATTCCATAATTACGCGGTCCGGGATACAAAATTGCACACCGGACGTCAAAAAAATGTTCTGCCGGAAACTGCGGCGTGAACAAAAAGGCGCATACACCGGAAACGATGTATGCGCTTTATTTTTGTTGTTTCTGAACTTGAGTTTACTTCTTCTTTGCTGCGCTCTTAGCTGCGGGAGCTTCCTTCTTTGCAGCTGCGGCGGGCTTCTTTTCCTCTGTCTTTGCAGCGGGAGCGGTCTTCTTATCGGCAGCCTTGGGAGCAGCTTTTTTCTTGGGCGCGATAGCGTTGAATATATCTGCGCAGCCGGGATCGTTGTCTTCAACGACGAGCTTGCCGGAGCTGAGTGCATCGGCGGCTGTGAGTGAACCATCTACAAGTGCGGTGAATGTGTCGGCATCTGCCTTGAACACTGCTGTGTGATCCTCGTAGTCAAAATTCTCGACTGTGATCTTGCTGTCGCCCTTCTCGAACTTAGCGTAGAAAATACCGGCAGCGTCGCCTGTTACGTTGAACTGGAAAGCGAAGAAACCTTCAAAATCGGAAACATCGGTCTTCTGTATAGCTTTCTTCAGATTTTCGTAAACTTTTTCGTAAGCTGATTTAGCCATCTTCATGATCCTTTCTTTGTTGAGATGAAAAAGTGCAAAAGCACTTACTGTTAATTTTTTACCATGCCATTATAACATAAGTGTGACGGGATTTCAAGCGTATTTTTTTATTTTTTTGCAATTTGGTGAAATATGTTCAAATTTAAAGCGTTTTCGAAAACATATTAGGTATTATTTCACTGCAAATTTAACACGGGATGCGTATATATAGTATGCTGAAACGGAAGAAATATGCAGGGACAGAAATAAGATCTGCTGATTATATATTTCCGACCGTAGGAATATAATTTGACAAGGACAGACAAAGGAGGCAGCTATGCTCTGTACATTCGACGATATCAGGAACAAGGAGATAATAAACATAAAGACCGGCAGCAAAATGGGTTACGCGGACGATATCGAGTTCGACACCTGCACAGCGAAGATATGCAGGCTCGTGATCTTCGGCAAGGCAAAGCTGTTCGGACTTCTCGGCAGGGCGGAGGACACCGAGATATGCTGGAGCGATATCGAGATCATCGGTGAGGATACTATATTGGTAAGCTGTGATGCGCCGATGCGCACAAAAAAGAATAGCGGAATGCTGAAAAATTTGTTGAAATAGACGAAAAGAAAAATATTGTAAAATAGAGGAAGTTGTGCTATAATATTAAAGCGATTTTATTGATATCGCAAATCCACATGCGTGTATATGCGCCGTCGGTGCCGTGAAAAACGGTTCGGCGCGGTAAGCCCGCAGAGGAAAAACTAAATTTTCAGGAGGACGCCAAAATGGCAGTAGTATCAATGAAGCAGCTTCTTGAAGCAGGTGTTCACTTCGGACATCAGACAAGACGCTGGAACCCGAAAATGGCTCCGTACATTTTCACAGAAAGAAACGGCATTTACATCATCGACCTTCAGAAGACGGTCAGAAAGCTCGACGAAGCATATAACTTCGTGTTCGAGACTGTTTCAAACGGCGGCGAGATCCTTTTCGTCGGCACAAAGAAGCAGGCTGCCGATTCCATCAAGGAAGAAGCGGAGAGAGCAGGCGCTCATTTCGTGAACGCACGCTGGCTCGGCGGTATGATGACAAACTTCAAGACCATCCAGAACCGTATCAAGCGTCTCGAACAGCTCCACGCCATGGAGACCGACGGTACTTTCGACCTGCTCCCCAAGAAGGAAGTCAGCAAGCTCTCCCTTGAGATCGAGAAACTCGAAAAGTTCCTCGGCGGTATCAAGAACATGAAGAAGCTCCCCGGTGCGCTCTTCGTTGTTGACCCCCGCAAGGAAAAGATCGCTGTCGCGGAAGCAAGAAAGCTCGGTATCCCCGTTGTAGCTATCGTAGATACCAACTGCGACCCCGATGAGATCGACTATGTTATCCCCGGCAACGATGACGCTATCCGCGCCGTAAAGCTCATCGCAGGCGCTATGGCTGATGCTGTGCTCGCTGCGAAGCAGGGCATGACAGATGCGGCTCCCGAGGATAAGGACGCTGCGGCTGAAGCTGAAGAAGCTGCTGCGGAAGAATAATATAAGGGCACCTCTAAAAACCTCTTGCCGCCCATTCGCACCGCCCTAAAGCCGTCATATTGCACAAATTTTCCTTGACATACGACAGTATGCCTGCGAAAAATTTGTACAATCTGCCGACTTTATGTCGGCACGCCTGAACGACAATATGTTTTTAGAGGAGCCCATAAGAAAAACACGGTGTCTGTCCGTTATGCGGACAGCGTAAAAAGAAGGAGAAATAAAAATGGCAATTTCGGCACAGGACGTAAAGCAGCTCAAGGAACTCACCAACTGCGGCATGATGGACTGCAAGCGCGCTCTCGAGGCAACAAACGGCAACGTTGATGAGGCTATAAAGTATCTTCGTGAGCAGGGTCTTGCAAAGCAGGCAAAGAAGTCCGGCAGGATCGCGGCAGAAGGTCTGGTAGTTGCAAAGACAGACGAAGCCAAGAAGGTCGGCGCAGTAGTTGAGATCAACTCCGAGACTGACTTCGCTGCAAATTCCGATAAGTTCAAGGCATTCTGCGAGACTGTTCTCCAGACTATAATCGACAACGATGTCAAGGATGTTGATGCTCTCAAGGAGACTGCCGCAAGCGGTTCCGGCGAGAAGATCGCCGATGTTCTCACAGATGCTGTTGCTACTATCAGCGAGAATATCCAGATCAGACGTTTCGTAAGAATGACAGGCGATGTTTACAGCTACGTTCACAACGGCGGCGGCTCTATCATCGGTTCCATCATCAAGCTCGAATCCGATAACGGCGCGGATGATGTCGTAAAGGCAGTTGCAAAGGATCTGCTCCTCCAGATCACCGCAAGCGCTCCGCAGTTCGTTGCACAGAGCGATGTTCCGGCTTCCGTTATCGACGCGGAGAAGGAAGTTCAGCTCGAACTCGTAAAGAAGGAAAATGCTGAGTCCAAGAAGCCCAAGCCCGAGAACGTTCTCGAAAAGATCGTTGAAGGCAGAATGAGAAAGTTCGCAGAAGAGATCTGCCTGCTCGACCAGCCTTTCGTAAAGGATCCGTCGATCACAGTTGCAAAGTACATCGCAAACGCGGGCAAGAACATCAAGGTCATCGAATTCGCTCGTCTCGAAAAGGGCGAGGGCATCCAGAAGAAGGAAGACGACTTCGCTGCGGAAGTTGCTTCCATGGTCAAGTAAGATACCAAAAAGCTGCGCGGCAGAGTGATGAGCTTGCCGCGCTTTTATTTTGCCTGAAACCCGACAGATGCCGTAAAATATGGTATTATGACATCGGAAATGTGCGGTCTGCGAAGCTGCGCGCTTCTGCAAGCAGAAAACATTGACAGAAAAACTGCTAAAGGGAGCGAGCCGCATCAATGCTCTTTCCCTTGCAGGACAATTATAACACATATCTGCGTGCGGATGTCAGGTGGCGACCTTACGGCATCCGCACTTTTTGCATCTGCAAACGGCGCGTAATTTAAGTTTCCCCAAAAATTCAAGCCGCCCAAGGAGCAAAACGAAGCTGACCGTCATTGGGAGGTAGGACAAGAAATGAAGAAATACTGCGCTTTACAAACTTAAGCACCTCAAAAATGCCGTCGGCGACTGCATAATAAAGAAAATCAGCAATATCAAACAGTCTCTTTGAAACCGAAATGATCTCAAATCGAAGAATAACAGTATCATCTTTATCTGACATTTTTGAAACATATCCGATAGCCATTGTCAGCAGAAAATATTGCACTATTTTTTTTGCAATTTTCAATTTTTTATTTGCTTCTATCCCTTTATTTATCGGCTTTCGTCCGGTTTTCTGTTATGGATTTTGGGGAAACTTAACGCGCGTAAAACTTGACAACAGACACTATTTGTGGTATAGTAAAAGCGTATGCTGATTTTCACGAGGGGAGAGGTGACGGAGTGTGGCAATGACGATATTATACATGAGTGTACTGGTGGTATCGCTGATATTATCGGGCGTGTTCTTTTTTGTAAAGTGGAGACCGCGTTTCAATCTCTACTCCGTTGTTTTCTACACCCTGATACCCGTGGCAAATCTCGGGTATGTCATGCTCGCGCTCGCGGAGAGCAGTGACGGTGCGCTTGCCGCGACAAAGATAATATATCTGGGCGGCTGCTATCTGTCATACTACATGATGCTGTGTATAATGTGGTTCTGCGGGATAAAAATGCCTAAAGCGATAGTCGTCATCATCGGGCTGCTGGTCACGATATTCTATTCGTTTGTCGTAACTGCGGAAAAGCATGACCTCTTCTATAAGAGCTATGAGCTTGTCAAAGTGGACGGAATGAACGTTCTGCGGAAGGATTACGGTATCGTACACGCCTTTTTCTATCCGGTCGTGCTGCTTCCGCTTGCCGTCACGCTCGGGATGCTGATATACACGTTTTTCAGGAAGAAGGACATCTCCCGCAAAAACCTGATACTTTTGTTCGTGACTTATGTCGTTGCTTATGTTCTGTTTTTCGGCGGAAAGTATATTACGGGCAGCACGATAGAGCTTGCGGGGATTTCCTATGTGATATTCCAGTTCGTATTCCTGCTGCTGATCGACCGTATGTCGCTGTACGATATCGGCGGCAATGTCATGGAAACGCTTATGTTCAACAGCAGGAACGGCTACATCTCGCTCGACAAGAGATTCCGCTATCTCGGAAGCGACCCCACCGCACGCAGCCTTATCCCCGCGCTGAACGAGGTCGGGGAAGGCTTTGAGGACGGCTCCCTGTT
>CAMHBE010000091.1 GCA_946183095.1 uncultured Clostridia bacterium
GTGCGTTCAGAAATCGTTTATATAGGAAGCATCACTGTTACGGTCTGCAATATCTATATTGGAGCGCGCCGCATATTGCCTGTCTGGAAGTCTCAACCACATTATCGCGGCGTGTAACGTTGCCACGCCGCGCGTGGCGCCCGCCGCGTAGGCGAAAAAATCTCAAGCGGCAGCGTCCTCTCAACTCTCTCAAGCGGCAGCGTACTCTCAACCATCTCAAGCGGCAGCGTACTCTCTTAACTCTCTCTCACCAGCTCTCTGAAATGCTCGCCGCGTTCCTCAAAATTCTTATAGAAGCCGTAGCTTGCGGCGGCGGGGGAGAGGATGCAGCGTTTGCGGGTGACTGCCTTAGCGCGGGCTACAGCGTCGGGGAGGTTTGCTGCTCTGTAGATACTGCGTTTTGAGTGATCGAGATCCTTTTCTATCTTGTGACCGCTGTCGGGGAGGAGTATCACATTTGCTATATCCGAACCATTGATAAAATCCGTCAGTTCGGTGTAGTCTATGCCCCTGTCCATTCCTCCTATTATGATCGTATCGACCTCTGGGAATGCCATAACCGCCGCTATCGCCGTGCTGGGGCAGGTGCTTATACTGTCATTTATATACTCCGCTCCGTTTATTACCGCAACACTTTCGAGACGGTGCTTCAGACCCTCGAACGATGCTGCCGCTTTAAGGGCATCGCTCCTTTTGCATCCGTACTGCTCCGCGATGCTGACGGCGATCGCCACATTATACAGATTGTGCCTGCCGAGAAGTTTCGTCTTTATATCTATCTTCTCCCCCTTGATATATACCTCATTCCCCTTTACGCATATATCCGCATCTTCCGTGAGTGAGGCGGTGAGCACTTCGGCGGGTATCTGCGGGGCAAGTGACTTGTTTACTATAAGCGTGTCGGCGCTCGTCTGATACCTGTAAATATTCTCCTTTGCTCTGCGGTACGCCGCAAAGTCAGAGTAGTGGTCGAGGTGCTCTTCAAACAGGTTGAGATACACCGCTGTATGCGGCGACGCTTTGACGTATTCGAGCTGGTGACAGGACATCTCGCATACAATTATCGTATCATCATTGAGTTCATCTATGCAGTCGAGGGGCGGGATGCCGATATTCCCTATCAGCACCGCGTCTTTTCCGCAGTTGTGCAGTATGTGATATGTCAGGCTCGATGTAGTGGATTTTCCTTTCGTTCCCGTTATCCCTGTTATATCGTTCGGGCAGTACCTCAGAAGCAGATCGGTCTGGCTCGTGATGCGTTCCTTTACATCTTCCGGGATCCGGTCGAACAGCGCTATGCCGGGTGCTTTCATGATAACATCGAAACGCCCCAAACATCCAAGATAATTCTCGCCGTATATCACGTCAATTCCCTCTGTCTCGGGGGATGTAACGTCGTTTCTGTCCGCTATCGTGATATCGCAGTTCCCGAAGCGTTTCAGAAGCCGCAGGGTAGAGCGTCCCTCGCGCCCGAAGCCGAGTATCAGCACATTCCTGCCTTTGAAGAATTCTTTCAGCCTGTCAAAAAATAAACTCATTTCAGCCTCTCAGAAGCCCGATAAGTTCGTCGGGCACAAAGTTGTCATCGTCAAAATAATCGTCCAGCGTTTCCGGTTCGTCCGGTTCGCTGTCCATGTATCTTTTCAGCAGCAGCGGTATCTTCCCGCCCTCGCGCCGCTTGTATGCGCGGTACAGAGCGAGCCTTATCTCGTCACGCGTGCCGACACACTCGAACGGCTTGTCGAAGTCCGCGTACACCAGACCGTTGAAAAGTCCGTCAAACTGCCCGTCATCAAGCATATCCGCGCCGAATATCATTTGCAGCTTGTCGTCGTCGAGGAATGCCGCCAGCATGATATAAACATACAGGCATTTCGCGCATTTCCCGCACCACGAGTCCGTCTTCGAGCCTAAGTTGCAGCTCCTGAACACTGTCAGATATTGCGGGTAGGTAACGAACTTCTTCGCTATCTGCCATTCGCTCCACGGGCGCAGCAGGCTGAAATACTCAGGCGGTACGGTGAATATCCGCCCGCAGTATTCGCGGAAATCCCGCTCGAACTCCGTACTCTTGCTGTACTGGTGGTTTACCCCCGTGCCGCTGACGTTGCCCTCATTCGCGCTGCTCTCGTTTGACAGCACGATATAGCGTTTTCCCGTCACGAACGCCGCGAGGTACGCCGAAAACGCGACTATTGCCGAGAACGGTGTGTGTCCGTTGAGCCAGCCGTCGGCGTTCCTTGCAAGAAGCTCCGGGTGTATCGAGCGTTTCAGTCCGATGATGCTCTCGTCGCCGTAGCCCGCCGTGTGTGCGCAGTCGAGGGTCGTCTTCCGGGGATTTATTATATAGCAGCAGTTGCTTTCGCGGCGGTCTTTCAGCAGTTCCAGCGTAACGATGCTGTCCTTGCCGCCGCCTACCGGTATCAGGCAGCCGGAGCGTTTCCCGGCGAACGGGTCGGATATCGGGGCAGGGGAGGTGTTTTCCGGCAGTATCGTCATGAAGCTGTCAAAGTCGGTGTCTATGCCGTTTCGGTAGAAAAATTCACCCAAGCCGCTGAAATACAGCTTCTTCCACCAGCCGATGCTCCACTCGTCGAGTGCGCCGCACTTCACGATAACTTTCGGCGGGCAGGCGCATTTCCAGTAGCTTACGAGTTCCGCCATGCCTATCGAAAAAACTATCCGTCCGAGCGTCTCGCGGTCGAAGTTCTCCGGTATGCGGAGACTTCCCCATTTCCATGCCGGCCGGAACTCATATTCACCGATGCTGAAATGAAACGAGAAACCCTCATCGCCGATCTCATAGCCGTGATAGACGAACGTGTCGTATCTTTCGCGCAGTTCTTCAAACTTGTTCAATTTATCCCCCTCCGGTCACGGGCGGCGTTATCCCGCGTCCTCTCCCGTAAGTTTCTGCAGCAATTTGTACATCTTATCCGCATTTCTTTTCTGATACGGCAATTCCTTGTCTTTCACCACTGACGCAAAGCTGAAATTTACGTCCGCAGAGCCGGTGTCTGTGAGAAATTCCAGTGAAACTATGTACTGCCCCTGCTGTGTTATCGACGTTTCGCCGAACGTAAGCGTGACGAACTCATACGATTCCGCACGGCTCGAATGTTCGTCGAACCTGTAGATCACGAGCCGCCCCTTATTTGTCAGGGTGATGTAGGCATATTCGCTGGTGGTATGGGTCATCCGCTGCACTTTCTTCTTTATCATGCCGAATACCGGGCAGAGGCTTTTCTCTTCGAGATTCAGCAGGGTCTTGAGTGAATCGTTCATTGTCCGGTCGTTTATCACCATAGTGGTTTCCTCCGTGTTATCCTTCCTTGCCTGTAACTTCCGCTGTTTTCCGGATCAGCAGAATCCTCCGTCCACTCCGAGCACCTGACCCGTGGTGAAGTCGTTCTGCTCGAAAAATCTTGCCGCGTGCGCGATATGATGCGGTTTGCCTATGCGCATGAGCGGTGTCGCATCAATGAGTTCCCGCATCTCGTCACTGTTCAGGTGCGCGTTCATGGGGCTTTCTATGACCCCGGGAGCAATGCAGTTCACCCGTATCCCCGAAGGTCCCAGCTCCTTTGCGAGTGCCTTCGTGAACCCGATAACACCCGCTTTTGCGGCGGAGTACGCCACCTCGCAGGACGCGCCGTAAACTCCCCACACCGAAGAGATGTTGATGATACAGCCGTTTTTCCGTCGTATCATTCCCCGGGAAATATCCCGCGTCAGCAGGAACACTGCGGACAGATCGATGTCCGTCATGCTCTGCCATTCCTCATCCGTAACATCATTTATGGGCTTTATCAGCGAGATGCCCGCATTGTTCACCAGCAGTCTGCATTCGTCCGCATACTCACCGAGTCTGCGCAGATCCTCCGGCTGTGCGAGATCGCACTTTACGGGAGTTGCTCGAAACTTCTCCGCCAAAGTATCCGCCGCCTCTTTATTTTTATGATATGTGAAGACCACGTCGTAGTCTGCGGCAAATTCCTCCACCAGAGCAGCCCCGATAGCACCGGTGCCGCCCGTTATTATTGCCGTTCTCATACCATTATATACCTTCCTGCGTGTCCTTTATACCGCTGTCGGTCGTTTCTTTTGCTTCCGCAGCTTCCGTAGTTTCTTTCTTTCCGGCATTCTTCACGACGATACCGCTGTCACCTGCTGAAAGCTCTATCACAGCGGGCGTATCGGCTTCCGCTTCTATGATGAGGTTCGCTATCGGATCTTCGACTTCCTCGCGGATGACTTTGAGAATGTCGCGGCCGCCGTACTTGCCGCCGTGAGCCTTGTGTGCGATATACTTATACGCGCTGTCGTTTATGTGCAGTTCAGTGCCGTTCTCCGCGAGAGCCTTCACTGTATCGTCGAGCTGGAGCTTTGCGATGCCGGCATAGTTCTCCTCCGTCAGCGGCGAGAATACCACGACTTCATCCACACGTCCGAGGAACTCCGGACGCAGGAACTCTTTGAGCGCCTTAATAGCCTTTTCTTTCGACATATCGCCTGTGGTCTTGCCGAAGCCCATTCCCGATTCGCCGGTAGATGAACCCGCGTTCGAGGTCATGCAGATTATGGTGTTCTCGAAGTTCACCTTTTTGCCGTGTGAATCGCTTATCCTGCCCTCGTCGAGTATCTGCAGCAGAATGTTCATCACATCGGGGTGAGCCTTCTCTATCTCGTCGAACAGTATCACAGAATACGGTCTTCTGCGCACCTTCTCGGTGAGCTGACCCGCATCGTCAAATCCCACATATCCGGGAGGCGAGCCGATGATCTTTGAAACGCTGTGCTTCTCCATATATTCGGACATATCGAGCCTTATAAGCGGCTCAACTCCGCTGAACAGTTCCTCCGACAGCACCTTCACGAGCTGTGTCTTGCCGACGCCGGTGGGTCCCACGAAGATGAACGAAGCGGGTCTGCGCTTTGTGGTAAGGTTCACACGGGTGCGCTTTATCGCCTTCGCGACCTTCTCGCAGGCTTCATCCTGTCCGATGACCTTTGACTTGAGGGTCTTTTCGAGGTTGGAGATCTTTCTGAACTCCGTTTCCATTATCTTCTGCGCGGGTATGCCCGTCCACATCTCGATAACGGTGGAGAGGTCGGCAGCCGAGAGCTTCACTTCATTTATCAGCGGTTCGAGCCGTTCTATCTCTGCGGCGTTCTTCGCGCGTTCCGTCTTTATCTCGGCGAGCTTCTCGTAGTCTATCTCGCCCTCGTCCATTATCTCTTCCTCGCGTCGGTCGAGATCTTTTGCCAGGCGCCTGCACTTCTCATAGGCGGTGAGCTCCTCGCTCTTTATGCTTGCACACGCGCAGGCTTCATCGAGCAGGTCTATCGCCTTGTCGGGGAGATATCTGTCGGTGATATACCGCTCCGCCAGCGTGACACAGGGCTTTATCAGCGCATCGTCTATTTTCAGCTTGTGGTGTTCCTCATAGTAGCCCTTTATGCCCTGAAGCAGTTCGGCAGTCTCGTCGATGGTGGGCTCCAGAACAGTCACGGGCTGGAAGCGGCGTTCGAGTGCGCTGTCCTTTTCGATATGCTTGCGGTATTCGTTGAACGTCGTAGCTCCTATGACCTGCAATTCCCCGCGGGAGAGAGCCGGCTTGAACATATTCGCGGCGTTCATGGTGCCCTCGCTGTCGCCCGTGCCGACAAGGTTGTGCACCTCGTCGATGAACAGGATTATGGTTCCCGCGTTCTTTATCTCTTCTATCAGCGACTTCACGCGGCTCTCGAACTGTCCGCGGAACTGCGTGCCCGCAACGAGCGCGGTAAGGTCGAGCAGATACAGCTCCTTGTCCTGCAGTCTGAACGGCACGTTACCGTCGGCTATGCGCTGTGCGATGCCCTCGGCTATGGCGGTCTTTCCGACGCCGGGTTCACCGATCAGGCAGGGATTGTTCTTCGAGCGGCGGGAGAGTATCTGTATGACACGTTCTATCTCCTTGTCGCGCCCGATGATGCGGTCGAGCTTGCCTTCCTTCGCCTTTTCGGTGATGTTGGTGCAGAAGGTGTTGAGGAACTTGCGCTTTTTTGCAAGCGCAGCCTTTTTCTTTTCTTCTCTGTGCTTCTTTCTTTCGGCTTTCAGCTCCTCCGGCGACTTGTTCTGCTTGCTGCTGTCGGCATCCTTCACCGGGTTCGCGTCGAAAAATCTCTGGAAGAACGCGGGCATGGTGCCGCCTGCCTTGAAGCCGTCCACCGCGTCGTCATCATCGTCGTCATCATCATCGAGATCCTCGTCGTCGAATTCCTCATCGTCAATATTGTCGGCATCCTCGTCGAAGTCGGGCATACCGAACATCATATCTTCGCTGTCAACGTCGATATCCGACAGTCCCATCTGTTTGAGGTAATTATCCACCTGCGGGATGCCGAGCTCCTTTGCGCATTTGAGACAGTACCCGTTCTCAAACTTCTGCGTCCCGCTCATACCCGACATGAAAACTACGGCGGGTCTTTTGTGGCATCTTGAGCACATCATATCCATATTTCATCTATCCTTTCTTTGCTGCCGTATCCGTTACTTTCCCAGAAGTCCCAGCGGGTCGAACGAATACAGGTGTCTGAACACGACGGTTTTTTCTATAGTCGGCATATTTAGGAACACAAGTCCGTCGCCGCAGACGGCTATCAGGAACTTTATGGCCGCGCAGATAATGAACAGCACGATCAGTCCTTCCACAAGCCCCAGTACGGCTCCGAGCACTCCGTTCACCGACGATATGATAGGTATGCGGTTTATCACCTTTGAAAGCGAGGCGATTATATTGAGCAGCAGCGACACCACCGTGAATATCAGTATGAATACCACGACTTTGAGCGGCACCATGACCGTCGGCGTCACCACATTGTTGACTATCATATCTTTCGGGGTGCCCCCCGACGCCGAAAGGATCGTTACGATAAGCTCATACATCGCGTCTCTGCTGCCGGAAGAAAGCGACCTGCCCATTCGCTGCAGCGACGGAGATATCGTGGTGCCGAGGGAGTCGCCGATCTTCCTGAAAATATCGAAGATATCGCAGTTGCCGGGTGCTGATGTGATCACCCTTGCAAGCACCACATTTGTCAGTCCGTACTTGTCGGCATCGGACTTTTTTACCGTGACATTGCCGACTTTTACCAGCGAATAGTCGAAATCCTCACCTATGCCGAATGCTTTCAGATCGGCGTTTTCAAGACCAGTCTCGGTGAGATCGACTTCCGAAAGGTCGAGCATCGCTGTGCCTGTGGAGTCATATTCCGGCTTGATATCGGCGAGGTAAGTCC
>CAMHBE010000092.1 GCA_946183095.1 uncultured Clostridia bacterium
CACATTTATCAGAGCTGTTATGAAGTCGCACTGTGCCTTTGCAAGCGCTTCCTCGCCGTAGAGCATCAGCGCGTCGCCGTACCTCATCGCGAAGTTATCCTGCCACAGCGTCGGCTTCTTTTCGCCTGTGAGGTATTCTCGGCGCAGTGAGAACGTCAGATCGCGGTGCTTTTCGCCAATCATGGTGAATTTCAGCAGCCGCACGCGTTCATCGAGGGTCTTGCCCTGTGAGATGCGCTGTATGCGGGAAACCTCACGCAGCACTGTCTTGTCGGTTATCTCGTCTGAGGTCGGTTCGGGATATTTGTGTGACGGTATCAGGTTTTTCAGCTTGTATATAGTCATTATCTTCTCGTCGAGCGATACGAACAGACGGCTCTGCCCGGGGTCGCCCTGTCTTGCGGCACGTCCGCGCAGCTGGTCGTTGATGCGGGCGCTCTCGGCGAGGAACGTTCCTATCGCGTAAAGTCCCCCTGCTCCGACAGCCTTTTCGCGTTCATTTTCATCCGCGCCGCCGAGCTTTATGTCAACGCCGCGTCCCGCCATATTCGTTGATACGGTCACGGCGCCCGGCATACCCGCGTTCCTTATGATATCGGCTTCAAGCTCGTCGTTCTTTGCGTTCAGTACGGTGTGCTCTATGCCCGCGCTCCCGAGCATAGCGGAAAGTCTCTCGCTCTGCGCAATGTCAGCCGTTCCGATAAGCACGGGCTGATCTTTTTCGTGTGCGGCTTTTACTTCTTTCACCACCGCGGCGAGTTTGCTCTCCTCATCGTAGTACACCGCCATTGGCAGGTCTTCTCTTATGGACGGGGTATTCGGGTCAACGTGCTTCACAACAAGCCCGTACAGCTCGTCGAACTCGTCCTTTGCGCTTGCAGCCGTACCCGTCATACCCGATATGCGCCCGTACTGACGCAGGAAGAACTGTATCGGTATGCTGCCCATGGTCACGCCGCGTTCGGTGACTTCCAGCCCGTGTTTGAGCTCCACCGCCGTCTGGAGAGATCCCGGAAAGCATCTGTTCTCCGCGACGCGCCCCGTGAATGAGTCTATGATCCGCACCGCACCGTCTTTTACGATGTAGTCCTTGTCCTCTTTTAGTATGTGCAGAGCTTTGAGCGAGTCGTTGAGCCTTGCGAGCAGCTCGTTGTTCTCCTCGTCGTAGATGTTTTCTATTCCGAAATGCTCCTCGGCTTTTTCCTCGCCGGATACGGTAAGATAGGCTGCCGCAGTGCCCTCGTCGGTGTCGTAGTCCTCGTCGGTCAGAGTTTTTGCAAACTCGAACACTCCGGGGAGTTCCGCGTCCACGTCGATATCCATAACACCTGCCGCTATCAGCGGTATACGCGCTTCATCTATCAGCAGCGAGTCCGCTTCGTCCACGATAGCGCGGACATCCGACAGCTTACCGCCGAACACGGCTTCATCGGGCGAAGAAACGAGGAAATCCCGCAGAAAGTCGAATCCGCACTCCTTTACGGTGATGTACAGCACATCCGCGCCGTAAGCGGCTTTGCGTTCGTCATGCCCCGTCTTTTCGGTGATGTACGCGGTCGATACGCCGAGAAGGTCATACACCGGCTTCATCCACTCACGGTCGCGCTTTGCAAGGTAGTCGTTGAACGTGAGTATATGCACTTTTTCGCCCCTGCACACGGACAGGAATGCCGCGAACACGGCAGCTATCGTCTTGCCTTCGCCGGTAGCGAGTTCAACGACATTCTCGTTGTCGAGGTACGCTCCCGCGGTTATCTGGGCATCGAACGGGGTAAGTCCGAGACCTTTCTTTACCGCAAGAAAAACCGCCGCGAAAGCCGCAGTCTCATCTTTCTCCGCGCGCGCTTTTTCGGCAAGTGCCGCGATATCACCGCCGTCGGCGGCATTCTTCACAGCGGAAATGAATTCCGCCGGTCGTTTTTCAAAATTGCGTATCATAAAATATGCTCCTTGTGCAGAATAAGCAATTGTACCGGAAATATGATTATACCGCTGTTCACATCTTAAGCGAAAAAGAAAGGTTTATGTTTATGTCTCTTAAGTTGCAGATAGTGTATTTTTTACAGTAAAATGCTACAAAGTAAAAATTTATCATATTATTATATCACAGATATGTAAAAAAATCAACAAAACCTATTGATTATTTTTGCAAAATATGAGATAATAAGTATATCTGCATTATAAAAAGCGGGTATATGTGTAATATCAATAATAATAAAAAGTACCATAAAAGGAGAAAACAGCTATGGACTACAGCGCGATAATACTTGCCGCCGGAGACGGCAAAAGGATGAAGTCGGAAAAGCCGAAGGTCATGTGCGAGGTGCTTGGCGAACCCATGATAGGCTGGGTGCTCGACAGCGTAAGGGACGCCGGCATCCCCGACGAAAGAGTGGGCGTAATTGTCGGCAGCGGAGCGAAAACAGTGCAGGAATATATCGCAAATAAAGGTACATACCGCACATTCATGCAGGAAGAGCGAAAAGGCACGGGTCACGCGGTGATGCAGGCGGAGGAGATGCTCCGTGACGGCGGGAACGTGCTTATCCTGTGCGGTGACGCGCCGTTCGCTGACAGCGACACTATCATCGCGGCGCTCAACGAGCATACCCACAACGGGAACGATGTGACGGTGGTATCCGCGGAACTCGAAGACCCGGCGGGCTACGGCAGGATAATACGCGGCGAGGACGGCGCGTTCCGGGCGATAACCGAAGCGAAGGACTGCACTATGCCGGAATTGCAAATACAGGAGATAAATTCGGGTGTGTACTGGTTCAGGGCGGACGCGCTGGCGAAGGCGCTCCCGAAGCTCGGAGCGGACAACGCGGCGGGCGAATATTATCTTACGGACACGGTGGCGCTGATATGTGAAGGCGGCGGCAAGGCGGGCATATACAAGGCGGAGGATCCCGACATAGTTCTCGGGGCGAACAACCGTGCGGAACTGCTCTCGCTCAACATCACAGCAAAAATGGCGGTCATCGGGAAACTTCTTGCCGAGGGTGTGGAATTTGTCTCCACCGACGGTATAATCATAGGCAAGGATGTAGAGATAGGTGCCGATACGAAGATACTTCCGGGGACGATAATACGCGGCAAGACTGTTATAGGCACGGGCTGCACGATAGGTCCCAATACGCTTATAGAGAATTGCAGAATAGGCAGCGGCGTTATCCTGAACTCCGTGCAGGCTTACGATTCGCGCGTATGCGACCGTGTCAAGGCGGGTCCGTTCGTGCAGCTGCGCCCCGGTACGATCCTGCATGACGGCGTGAAGATAGGGGATTTCGTGGAGATAAAGAACTCCGAGATAGGAATGAACACAGCCGTCGCGCATCTCACCTACGTCGGCGACAGCGATGTGGGCAAGGGTGTGAACTTCGGCTGCGGCTGCGTGACCGCGAACTACGACGGCATAAATAAGTACCGCACTAAAATAGGCGATCACGCCTTTATCGGCTGCAATACCAACCTTATTGCCCCCGTCGAGATCGGTGAGAACGCTGCCACCGCCGCAGGCTCCACGATAACCAAGCCCGTCCCCCCGAACAGTCTCGCCGTCGAGCGGGCTCAGACTAAGATAATCGACAACTGGGATAAGAACTTCCTGAGAAAAAAGAAGGCGTGAGAAGGTCGTCGGAGCTTGAGACCGGACTCGCCCTGATGGCGAGCCACATGAGGACAGGGCGCTTTTTGCTTCCTGCATTGCCCTATGTACGACAAAGGAACCGAAAACGCAGTAATAAGATCTCTGTGAACTGCTCCTGATTTTGGTTCGCTGAAACTTACGATAGGAGCAGTGCATGATAATCACATCTTCTCGGTGCAGCGTTAGGCTGCCGCAGGTCAAGGGCGCGTAGCCCTTGTGCCGTCTGCAAAGACAGCGCGAATGCGCAGTACCACTCTCTTGCAAAGGAGAACTGTTATGGAAACTGAAACTGCTGCGGCGGAGGTGCTGCCGCAGTACAAAAAGTCCGCACTGCTGGTGGGGACGTACATCATGATATGCTTTGTGCTGAGGTACATAGCTGTGTTTGCGGTGAACGGGATATACAACGCGCTGAACGGCACGCTGCCGCCCGACGCGGTGTACATCATGGAACTTTCGATGTCGGGGCTTTTCCTTCAGGTGCTGCCGTCCGTGATCGGAGCGTTCATGTTCCGCAGGCTCGGCAAAAACGGAAAAGGCATACGCACGCTTTACACGATACCGAAAAGCAGCGCCCGCGCTGTCGGCAACCTCCCGGCAGTGTACGGGCTCGGACAGGCTGTGAATATCGTCACCATGATAGTGATGTTCCTGCTGACAAGCAACGCCGACCTTACCCGTCAGCTCAATACCGTTACCGAACAGTCGAGTACGAGCACGGTCAGGGCGCTCTTCATGTTCTTCATGCTCGTGGTCATCGCCCCCGTGTTCGAGGAATTTATGTTCCGCGGACTTATCATGGACGAGCTGAAACAGTACGGCAACGGCTTCGCTATATTCACGACAGGCATTCTTTTCGGTCTGTTCCACGGCAACTTCACACAGTGCTTCTACACTATGGCTATGGGTATAGCGCTCGGATATATCGCGAACGTCACGGGGTCGATATTCCCGACCACGATAATACACGCTGTCCTCAACGGCATCGGAGGCGTGATGATACTGCTCATGTCAACTCATGGCGTGCAGGAGTTTTTCCTGAACGGTATGGGAGGAGAGATACCCGACAGCGATATGATATGGCTCGCTATATTCGGTATCTTCATGATAAGCGTGTTCGTTTTCATTGTCGTCGGATTTATCTCGGCGATACTGAAAATAAAGCAGATAAAACGGTATAAGGTGCCGAAAGTATGTCCTGAGATATCGAACGGCAGAAAGGCCGCTATACTGCTGCTCACTGTTCCGTCGGTACTTGCGGTGGTGATGATAGTCGATACGTTCCTCGGCTTTTCATCGGGATTTATCGCGTCACTCACAGGGGGTGCGGCATAATGGATGAGACGCGCGGGGGGCTGAAAAGCCTTGCGTCAAGATATGCCGCAATGTTCTTTATAATGCCGCTCAACTACCTTTTTTCGGCGTACATCTTTCTGCTGCCCGCGTCACTCATACTTTCGGCAGTGACAGGTTCATCCGCCATAGACAAGTCCACGGAATACGGATATATGGTGACGTTCGTGCTCAACGCGTTCATGAGCTACGCGATACCGCTTCTGGCGGCATTGCTGCTGTTTGGCAGATATGTGCCGCGGTTCGGGGAACGTCCGCTCTTGGAGGGATATACGCGCTATCCGCTGGATACTGTGGCATTGTTCTTTGCGGGTATCTTTTCCGCAAGCATCGGCTCGATAGTGACGAGTTATGTTTCAGGACTGCTGAACACGCTGTTCGGGACACCGCGCCCGGAGCAGGTGTTCTCGGATATCATGCCGAAGAGCGGCAGCACGTTCGCGGTCATGGCGGTAAGCACAGTTATAGTTGCGCCGCTGTGCGAGGAGCTGCTGTACAGGCATTTCCTGCTGAAACCCCTGCGAAAGTACGGCGACACGGCGGCTGTAGTCGTCTCGGCGCTGATGTTCTCGCTTTCGCACTTCAACTTTGACCAGATGCTGTACACGTTTTTGCTGGGGATGATCCTCGGCATCATCGTTGTGCGGTCGGGGTCGGTGATACCGGCGCTGATATGTCATTCCCTGAACAATATCTCTGCCGTTTTGCAGTCGTATCTGCCGGAAAGCTTCGGCAATGATACCGTTGACAGCGTGTTCGGCTCGCTGTCCGATATCGCCGGGACTGTCGCGCAGTTTGCGTTCTTTATCGGGTTGGCTGCCCTGATATTGGCTCTGGTACTGAAGATGCTGCGGCTCAACACCAACTGTGAACTGTCCGCCCGTGAGCAGTTCGGCATCATTTTCGGCAGCCCCGCCGTTATCATCGGTATCATCATTACGATAGCGCTGACGGCAGTGCTGCTTTATACGTGAAAGGGGAAGGAACATGGAATACAGAAAATTCGGAGATACGGTATATATCCGCATGGACAGAGGCGATGAGATAATAGGCTGTATCATGGAAGTCTGCGAACGTGAGCATATCTCTTCCGCAGTATTCGGCGGGATAGGCGGATGCAGCGAAGCGCAGATACAGACATTCATACCGGAGACAGGTGACTTTGAAACGCGGACGATAAGCGGTATGCTCGAACTTGTGTCGCTGAGCGGGAACATCGTCAGCGGTGACGGGAACGGGCTTTTCCACCACACACACGCCATGTTCACCTATAAGGAGGGCGGGCGGCATTGCACCGCAGGCGGTCATATCGCTTCGATAACAGTGCTGTATACTGCCGAGATAGAGCTAAGACCCGTTGTCGGCGGGACGATAGGACGCGAATCCGACCCGGAGACGGGCACCGGATTCTGGAAATTCCTGTGACAGACCGCTGACGGAAAGGATATAAAAATGGATATAATAAGACTTGTGCTGTCGCCGCTTGCGACAAACTGCTACATCATTGACGCGGGTAACTCCGAAGCCGCGGTGATAGACCCCGCCGACGACGGTGAGCGCATACTTGCGGAAGCGCAGGGGGCAGGGCTTGCAATAAAAAAGATACTGCTGACCCACGGACATTTCGACCACACCGGTGCGGCATCCTTCATAAAGGAAAAGACCGGCGCACCGATATATATACACAAAGCGGACGAGGAAATGCTTTCGGACGGCGTAAAGGCGCTCGCGTTCTTCACTCCGGACAGACCGTTCGTGACGTGCAGCCCCGATACACTGCTGGGTGACGGCGATACAGTGACGCAGGGGGACGTGACTTTCCGCGTCATCAGCACTCCCGGACACACGGCAGGCAGCGTATGTTTCCTGTGCGGCGGGGACGGCGGAAGGGGTGTGCTGTTCTCCGGCGACACGCTGTTCAAGGACAGCATCGGCAGGACGGATATGTATTCCGGAAGCTCCGACACACTTATGCGCTCACTGGATAAGCTGCGGGAACTTGACGGCGACTATGACGTTTATCCCGGTCACGGCGAACCTACCACGCTTGCTGCGGAAAAGCGCTATAACCCGTTTCTTGCGGACTTTATCTGACAGGCGATAAAAATTTCTTTACAAAAAAGCGAATTTGTGATATAATAGATAAAATATTGTAACTATATTTCATCGGAAATGAGCAGCCT
>CAMHBE010000093.1 GCA_946183095.1 uncultured Clostridia bacterium
CAGCAGCAGCGTGTGGGCATTGCAAGAGCTTTCGTGGCAAAACCGAACGTCGTGTTCGCGGATGAGCCTACCGGAAACCTCGATACAAAGACCACCGACGATGTAATGAGGCTCATGGTGAGAATGTGCAGAAAATACAACATCACTATGATAATAGTCACCCATGACCTTGAGATCGCGGGCTACTGCGACAGGATAGTACATATCATAGACGGCGAGATCACAAAGATAGAGGATAATGTGTCCGTCTATGACCCCGACAGCGACGAAACACCGGGAGAGTCAGGCGCAAAGACCGCCGCCGGTCCCGAAGAAAAAAATGTTCAGAAAGGTTAAAAACAATGAGTATATTAAAGAAACTTACATCCGTACTGCTTATGGCTGCGATCGCGGTATTTGCCTGCATACCGTCGCTCGCACTGTTTGATGACGATGAGACCGAACTTCCCGAACCCGTTCCGGAGCTTTATATGGTGAGCGGTACTGAATTTACCATGAATTCCGGCTCCAACTCGATAGATCTCGTGAAGCTCGGAACAAAGACCCTCGGCTCATTCTCGAAGATAGACCTGACCATGTCTGCCGGCACGAAGGACATAACGAGCGATACGGAAAAAAAGACGATAACATCTCTCGACGGCGGCGTTGGTTTCGTGTTCAAAACATCCGCTGCGTGCCCCACCGGTACATACGATTTCGTACTTTCGGCGGCGGTCTATAACAACCTTGACACCCTAACCGCTACACAGACGTTCAAGATCAAGGTCAACGTAGTGAGCAGGCTCACCGTCACGGGAATGCTCATAGAGTCCGTCGATGTCAGCAAGGATAAGGTGGTGCCCGGCGACAAGTTTGACCTTACCGTGACACTCAGAAACAAGTGCGGCATTGATGTGAAGAACGCTGAAATGGAAATTACCGACCTCGACAAGACAAAATTCGTTATCGACAAGGGTCTTTCCGTGAGATACGTCGATATCCCGAAGGACAAGACCGGCAGCGTTACATTCACGCTCATAGCGCAGGACGGCATCGCAAGCGTCAGCGAGTATATCACCGTTGCACTGTCATATACTCTCGACAAGGACCACGCCGAGCTTGCAAGAAAAGTCACCGCCGTTGCTGTTGTGAACTGCGAACCTAAAAAATCCGAGACCGAAGTAAAGTACAGCTCCCACGCCCTGACAGTTACAAACTATACCGTTTCGGGACAGCCCGTTGCCGACGGCACTAAGTTCACCCTTACTCTTGATGTCAAGAACACCGACAAGGAAGATATCAAGCGTGCGCGTGTTTCCGTCGAAGCGGACGGCACGAAATTCGCTGTTGACAGCGGACTTGCCTACAGAGACCTCGACCTGAAGTCCGGCGCGTCACAGCGCATCACGTTCAACCTCATAGGCGCTTCGGGCATTGCCAACGTCCGCGAGAACATACCGATAAAGCTGGATTTCGGTTCCGCGTCCGTTACAGAAACTGTGGTAGTCACCTGTGCTCCCGCAAAGAAAGATACCACCCTCGGCAAGTATGACCTTGCGATGACCGGCTACAGCATCGACGTTCCGGAAGTACGCGAAGGAACGATATTCACTCTCGCGCTCACTTTCGTGAACTCCGGCAGCAAGGATATCGAAAAAGCCCGCATAACCCTCGGCAGCCTTGACGGCACCAAATTTGCCGCCGACAGCGGACTTTCCTACGCCGACATGAGCATAAAGGCAGGCGAGACCAAGACACAGACATTCAGACTTATCGGCTGCAAGGGTATCGCGTCCATAAGAGAAGCTATACCGGTGCAGATAGACTACGGCGAAGTTACCTCCACGGTATATGCTACCGTGAAGTGCGTTCCGAAGGCTGACGCGCAGGGTGAGGACGGCAAGAAGGTATTTGCTCCCAACATCATCATCAACAGCTACACATTCGGCGGCGATTTCGTCACCGCGGGTCAGAAGTTCCCGCTTCATCTCGATATCGAGAATATGTCCACGGCGGCGGTTGTCGAGAACCTCACCGTTACCGTAAGCGGCGGCGCGACGGGTACCGACGGCAGCGTAGCGTATTCCCCCGCGAATTCCTCGAACTCCTTCTTCTTTGACAGGCTCGATACGCACGAGACAAAGAGCATCGACATGGATCTTCTCGCAAAAGCGGATGCAGCCCCCAACAGCTACCCGCTTGAAATCACCTTCTCCTATGAGTATTCGGTGGGTGATGAACGCTATCAGGCTAACCCTGTAATGTCAAAGCTTTCTATCCCGCTCCGTCAGGAAGACAGGCTTGTTATAAACGAACCCGAGATACCGAACTGGGGCATAAGTGTCGGCGAGATGTGCCAGATAAATGTAAGCCTTGTAAACAAGGGCAAGAGCGATGTTTACAACGTCAGCGCCACAGTCACCGGCGAGGGCATCGGCAGTATGTTCATGGTGGAGACTCCCACTTACTACATAGGCAACATCAAGAGCGGCAGTGAAGAATACTACGACGCGAAGATAACTCCGCTCATGGAAGGTGAAGTGAGCGGTGAGATCGTATTCACCTACGAAGATGCGAACAACGAGTCAAAGGAGAACCGCATACCCTTCACACTTACAGCGCAGCAGATGATGTTCGACCCCGGTATGATGGACGGGATGGACATGGGAATGGAAGAGATGCCCGCGGATGAGGGCGGTATGCCGTGGTGGGTATGGCTCATCATCGGCGGCGGTGCCTGCATCGTAGTTATAATAGTTATTGTCGTGATCGTTAAAGCCAACAAGAAGAAGAAAGCGGAGTGGGCGACGATGAAGATCTATGATATGATAATAATGTGCCTTCGCAACCTGTGGAGGCGAAAGGGCAGGACCATGCTCACCATTGTCGGCGTTGTCATAGGCTCATGCGCGGTCATAGTCATGATATCGCTGGGTCTGGGCATGAGCGCCGCCATGGATAATATGCTCCAGTCGTGGGGCGACCTCACGGCGGTGACGATATTTAACAGCAACCGCGGAGGCATGGTGAGCGGCAGCGGCTCATCATCGAATCAGCAGGAGAAACCGAAGCTCAACGATGATGCGCTTGCATTGCTCGGCAGCATCGAGCACGTTTCCTACTCGATACCGAAAATGGAGCTCGACAGCAGCATGGTAACGATAGCTGCGGGAAGAAATGACCGTTACAGGATATCGTGGGGACAGGTGATCGGCGTTGATCTGTCACTTCTCACGAAAATGGGCTACACCGTTGAGCAGGGCGAGCTTCCCGATGAGCACAGCTATGGTACATCTCTTGTTATGGGTACGGAAGTGGCGTACCAGTTCCAGGATACCAAAAAGCACGGAAACGCGGCTATCGCGATAAAGCAGCAGCTTGCGGACGGCAGTTACACAAAACCGTTCATCGAACCGGTTGGCGAAACTATAAAGTTCGGCGTGAACAATACCAAGAAGCCGAACGACGAAGGCGGCTATCAGTACGGCGGCAGGGGCTATGAGTTCAAGCTGACGAGCACGGCGGTGCTCGCACAGGATCCTCAGTGGGAAACGCCGTATTCCATGTTCATAGATATAAAAGTGGCTAAAGAGATAATCGCGGCGTACAACAAGCTCAACGGCGTGAAAAAAGCAAGCGATCCCGAATACACACAGATAAAGCTCATAGTTGACGACATCAAGAATGTTGACGCAGTGCAGAAGGCTGTTGAGGAACTCGGCTTCAGCGCATCGAGCATGGCGCAGGTGCGCAACGAGATGCAGGGAAGTCTCGGAGTTATACAGATGGTGCTCGGCGGACTTGCGGCGATAAGCCTTCTCGTTGCGGCTATCAGTATCACCAACACGATGATAATGTCGATATACGAGCGCACCCGTGAAATAGGCATCATGAAGGTGCTCGGCTGCTTTACTGGCAACATCCGCATGATGTTCCTCATGGAAGCGGGTTTTATCGGACTTCTCGGCGGCATCATCGGAACGATCATAAGCTACACTATCTCGATCATCATGAACAGCGTGGGCGGTTCGGGATTGTCCGAGATGTTCGGCATCTACACAGGCGGCGAAGGCGGTCAGATATCCATTATCCCAATCTGGCTCGTTCTCCTCGCGCTCGCTTTCTCGACCCTCATAGGTCTTATCTCCGGCTACTACCCCGCTAACCGGGCAGTCAAGATAAGCGCCTTAGAGGCGATCAAGAATGAGTAAGTATCAGCTCTCAGAAAGGCAGGGGAGATCACGCTGCATCGGTACAGATATGATCCTATTCTCGTACTTTCCTTCCGCAGACGGCGGGGGGAAAGTACATAAATATCTTTATCTGCAATGTCAGCCCTGCGTATATGCGGCTGACGTTTTTTTCATTCTCTTGACTTGATGTATCTGTTGTGGTATAATGTTATGAGTAAATAAAACTTACGATAGGAGCAGAACGTTATAGTTCCTCTCTCTCGGTGCAGCGCCCGGCTGCCGCAAGCCAGCTATTGACCGCTTGTTAAACGCGCATCGTGCGCGCCTTTGGCGGTCAAGGCACTGCATCGTGCAGTGGAGCGCGCAGCTCCGGTCCCGGCCGGAAAGCCGGCGCGAACGCGCAGTACCACCTGTTCAGGGAGAGCACTACCTTGGAGACAGATCATGGTCATACGCACACTTGTTATACTTATAATACTTGTTATCATGTCGGCATTTTTCTCGGCTGCGGAGACTGCATTCACGAGCGCCAACAGGATACGCCTGAAAAGCAGGGCAGAGGGCGGGTCTGTGAAGGCGCAGCGTGCTCTCGCGATACTCGAACGATACGACAAGACGCTCACGACCATACTCATCGGCAACAACATCGTCAATATAATCACATCGTCGCTGGCGACCGTCATGTTCATCTCGCTGATAGGCGACAACGGCACTCTTGTTTCGACAATAACCGTGACGTTCGTTGTGCTCATATTCGGTGAGATACTGCCGAAAACACTGTCGAAGCTGTACGCGGAGGATTTCGCCTGCGCGGTGAGCGGGATAATGCGTGTGCTGATGATACTGCTCACTCCGCTCTCCGCTGTTTTTATCCTGCTGCAAAAGCTCGTCACAAGATTGTTCGGCGGAAAAAAAGGTCAGGTCAGCATGACCGAGCAGGAGCTGCTGCAAATGATAGACGAGATAGAAGATGAGGGCGTTCTCGAAGAACAGGAGAGTGACCTCGTAAGAAGCGCGCTCGAATTCGATGAAACGCTCGTTTCCGCTGTCATCACTCCGCGCGTGAATGTCGCCGCCGCGGAAGTCAATATCGGAGTTGATGAAATGCGGGAACTCTTCCTGACCGAGGGGTATTCCCGCATACCGCTCTACGAAAAGACCGTTGACCATATCGTCGGTATCGTCAAGCACAAAGACTTTTTTGAGCACCTTGTTTCGGGTGAGAATTTCTACGTCCGTGATCTTATGCAGGAAACTATGTTTGTTCCAGGACTTATGAAAATTTCCGATGTCCTGCGGAAAATGCAGAAAAGCAAGATGCACCTCGCCGTTGTCGTCGATCAGTACGGCGGTACCGAGGGTATCGTCACTATCGAGGATATCATGGAGGAGCTTGTCGGCGAGATATGGGACGAGAATGACGAGATAACCGCACCCGTCCGCTTTGTCGGCGAGAATGTTTTTGAAACGAGCGGTGAGGTATCACAGAGCGATTTCAACAGATATTTTGAGGATCGTTTCGAGATAGATTCCGACAGCAATACTGTCGGCGGCTGGATATATGAGCTGTTCGGCAGGATACCGAAAGCCGGCGAGAGCATCACCACCGATGATTTCCGCATAACCGTGGAAAGTCTCGATGAACTGCGCGTCGGAAAGCTGCGGTTCGAGATAATTGCAAAAGACGAGGAGAACGGCGACGCTCCCGCAAAGAATGACAAGGACGGCGTGAAATGACCTTTTATATCGTTGTGACAGTCGTTTCGGCTGTTGCGTTCGTGACCGATATGGTGCTGCGGTATATGGAGAAGATACGCTCTTTCGGCATGGAAGAGCACCTGCACAACATCAAAGGCAGAACGATACCCATAGAGGACTTCATACCGTACAACCTCACCATGCTCACGGTCTTTCTTATGGCATTCGGCGCGTTCGGCATATTCATGAAAGCGCTGAACATACACCCGTTCGTGAGTTTTCCGCTCTCGCTGGCATTCGGCTGTGCGGTGAACTTCACGGTAATGCACTTCATCAAGCCGTTTTTCGAGAGCATCTCCGGTGACGCGCTCGGCAAAGATACCGACCTGAGCGGTTATGAGGCTGTCTGTGTGCAGCGCATCGGCGGTGACGATTACGGCAGGATAGAGCTCGTTTATCACGATAAGAAGTATCGGTTCGACGCGATATCCGAAAATGAGACGGATATCGGGAAAGGCGAAACCGTTTATGTGCTGTACCGTGAGGAGGGTGTCTGCGTTGTCGAAAAACAAAGCGAGGTGCTCGACATCATAAACGAGGACAGCGGAAACGCGTAAACTTTGCGGCTCATGCGGCTCATCGGGAAGATGATGCGCGGGCTGCTTTTTTATCACCCAATTATTACCATGATTTTCGGGGAATATCCCCGCCCGTACAGTCAATACTTTTCTTGCAAGTAAATCTCGGAGGCGCTGGATATGTACTACGGAAAAGTTGAGATAAGCGGGATAAATACCTCGAAACTGAAAGTGCTCACGGAGGCGGAAAAGTCGGTACTGCTCGAAAAAACGGCGCACGGTGACATGAAAGCGCGCGAGGAGCTGATAAACGGCAACCTGCGCCTTGTGCTCAGCGTGATACAGAAGTTCACGGGTAGAGGTGAGAGCCCGGATGATCTCTTTCAGGTCGGCGTGATAGGGCTTATCAAGGCTATCGACAACTTTTCGGCGGAGTTCGGCGTGAAATTCAGCACTTATGCAGTTCCGATGATAGAAGGCGAAGTGAAGCGCCATATCCGTGACAGCGGGCAGATAAGGGTCAGCCAGAGACTCCCTAGCGATTTCCACCACATCCGCCTGACCGCTGGCGATGATTTTCTCCATGCTGGCAGGGTCCTGGATGGCACCCACACAGGCCACCGGCGTCTTC
>CAMHBE010000094.1 GCA_946183095.1 uncultured Clostridia bacterium
AGCAAAAGGGATAATACTTTTTTCAAATTTTTTGAAAAATTTTTATGTATCTACCCTCTGCCGCTCGACAAGCTCCGCGAAGAAGCCGTTTTTTGCGATAAGCTCATCGTAGCTGCCGTCCTCGATGATCTTGCCCTTGTCGAGCACGATTATCCTGTCACATTCCTTGATAGTTGACAATCTGTGAGCAATAACTATTCTTGTGCATTTGAGCTTTGCGAGGGATTCCGAGACTGTTTTCTGCGTGATGTTGTCGAGCGCGGAAGTCGCCTCGTCGAACATCAGTATCCTCGGTTTCGGAGCTATCGCCCGTGCTATAAGCAGGCGCTGTCTCTGTCCGCCCGAGATACCGCCCTGACCCTCGGAGATGAGCGTGAACATTCCCATAGGCATAGAGCGTATGTCGTCAGCAAATCCCGCCATTTCCGCGGCTTCCCATGCGTCATCGAGCGTCAGGCGCGGGTTCGTGATAACAATGTTTGAATAAATATCGCCGGTGAACAGCTTTCCCGCCTGCATCACCGTTCCGATCTTGCGGCGCAGGGATTTAAGATCTATGCGTTCGAGGTCTTTGCCGTCGTAGAACACGCCGCCTCTCTGCGGCTTCTCGAAACCGAGCATTATGCGCATCAGCGTTGACTTGCCGCAGCCGGTCTTTCCGCATATCGCCACATACTGACCGGGAGATATTTTCAGCGACAACCCGTCAAGCACATTCGGCATATCCGGGTTGTAGGCGAAAGTCACATTGTTCAGTTCGATACCGCCCATAAGGCGTTCAACGACCTGTTTTTCCTCCGCGACCTCCGGCTCGGCTTCAAGTATCGGCTTTGCCATTTCGAGTATCGGCTTTATTTGTGCTGCCGTGAGAGCTATCCCCGCGAGCGCCGTGAAAGCGCCGGATACCATTCCGTAAGCCACGTTGAACGCGTAGTATTCCGAAACCGAGACTCCGCTCTTTATTGCGGCATAGTAGATTATGAGCGTTCCGATAAGCCCTATTGCCGTAGTGAATACCGAGTTTACCTTGATGAACACGGGCGGGTCATAGAGCAGCGCCGCGCTCTTGCTGTATGTGTTGCTCCAGCGCGCAAACGCTCTCTTTTCGGCGCCGGACAGCTTTATTTTCTGTATTCCGGAGATCAGCGCGTAGCTCATGCCGCTTTCCTTTGATGCAAGCTCCATTTGCCGCTGCGAAATGCGTATCTGCAATATCGCAGAGATCGCCGAGATCAACACCGTCGTGATTATCACCGCAAGTGCGGGAGCTACCAGTGCCGGAGCATACGCAAAGATCTGTGAGATGTACGCCAGCGAGAACAGCGAGGTCAGGCCTGTGGAAAGTATCATATCGAGCAGCGACTTCACAAGCGCGTTTATGTACTGCGAACGATTCGCAAGCTCACCGGAACCGTAGTTTTTAAAGAAGCTCGCGGGGAGCGCAAGCATCCTCATCATCGTTGCCGCCTCGACAGATACGCTCAGTCTTGTTGTGAGCCGCGACATCAGCATTGTTTTCACCGTTCCGAGCAGCAGCGTACTCAGCGATACGCAGACTATGAATACCGCGATAGCAAGGAGACCGCCGACAGTTCCGGAGCTTATAATGTCCGAGAACAGCATTTCGTTGAGCTTCGGTGTCAGAAAACCTATCAGAGTGACCGCGACAGTTGCGATAACGATCATTGCGATATCGGAAGGTCTTATGTTCTCGACAATGTAACGGAGAAGCCCCGCAATGCCGATCTTTTTCGACGGAAACGGCTTGTAGAAAGCGATAGCTTCCTTGTCTATAAGCTTTTCCGTTTTACTGTTAAGCATCACGCGCTTGCCTGACTTCACATCGAAATAGCTGTAATGCGTCATTCCCGTCGGTATAAGCGCAACAATGCTTCCGTCCTCTTTGAGCGTACCGATCATAGGTCCGGAAGCGTCCTTGTACCAGCCCTTTTCAAGCTCGACATTCCTGCGCATTATCCCGTGCGGGCGGAGCAGGAATTCAAGCGTATCGTTCATATCCGTTATGCTGTCCGGAACCTCGCGGGGTCTGATGTGATAACATTTCAGTATCTCTCCGATAGCGTCCGTCGCCGCCTGTCTCTGATCGTTCATTGCTGCGGACAGCTTTCGTCCCATGATAACTCCGGCGGCGCGGATAAACGAATCCTCGAATACCTCGTTGTCGGCTCTCATTCTGTCTTTTATTTGTTCATCGAACCATCCCAATTATGCTCCCCCCCTTACTCCGATGTTACCAATCTGGTGTATGCACCGTTCAGCGCCATAAGTTCCTCATGCGTTCCGCGCTCGACGACCTTGCCGTGATCGAACACGATTATCTCATCACAGTCGCGTATCGTCGAAAGCCTGTGCGCAATAACGATGCAGGTGATATCACGCTGCTTGACTGCGTTCACCACATCATACTCCGTTTTTGCATCAAGAGCCGAAGTCGCTTCGTCCATGACGATTATCGTGGGGTCCTGCGCGAGGACGCGGGCAATTTCCAATCTCTGACGCTGACCGCCGGAGAAGTCCCGTCCGCCCTCTGTCAGCTTGTAGCGGTAGCCGCCCTCGCGCTGCATGATGTCATCGTGTATCTGCGCGTCGCGTGCCGCCATCATCATTTCGTAGTCCTCGATCGTGTTGTCCCACATCTTGATGTTGTTTTCTATTGTATCTTCAAACAGCGTGATGTCCTGATCGACCACCGCGACCGAACCGGTGAACACGCTGCGGTTTATCTCGTTTATGTGTTTGCCGTCAAAGAGAATTTCACCCTCCCACGGCTGATAAAGACCGGAGATCAGCTTCGCGAGTGTAGATTTGCCGCAGCCCGACGAGCCTACGAATGCCACTCTGCTGCCCGGTTCCATTTTCATGCTGAAATTTTCGATAAGAGGCGGTGAAAGCCGTGAATAGCCGAAAGTCACGTTTTTCAGCTCAACCGTGCCGGAGAGCTTTTCGTAATCCGCTTCTTCGTCTATATCCTCATCTATCTCAACATCTGTCGGGTATTTCATAACGTCCTCGACACGCTCCATTTCGGTGCGAAGCTCCTGAAACTGCTGCCCCGCGGAAATGAGTGTCTGCGCAGGCTGCATGAATGAGCCGAGAAAGCCCTGAAATGCCATTACCATACCGACAGTGAACTGTCCCGTCATGCACAGGTACACGCCGAGTATCAGCACCGCTGTGTCCGCGAGCTGAGTCAGTATCGCGGGTATCATGCCGAGGTAGTTGTTTATCTTCTCGAAGCGCACGTTCTGCGTATTCACGCTTGCCTGATAGCCCGACCACTTCTCGAAAAATCCGTTTTCTGCACCGCTCGCCTTGATCGTCTCGATCATCTCGATGCCCGATACCGTAGCGCTTGCGAGCTTTCCCGCGTCGCGCATCATAACACGGGTGAGATTGACGCGCTTGTTAGAAATTATCCGCGACACGAACATCTGTCCGGCTATCGACGCTATGCCTATCGCCGTAAGAAGCAGCGAATACCTCACCATGACAACAAGGTAGAATATCATCATTGCCGTCTGCAAAACCAGCGGAGCAAGGGTATTCACAAGGCTGCCCGCGATATTCGCGTTTGAAGCCTGTCTCTGCTGAATATCGCCCGCCATGCGCTGTGAAAAGAACTTCATAGGCAGGCGGAGCACCTTCCACATATACGACATATTCCCGACGACCGCCATTTTGCCGTTTATTTTCAGCGAATACACCGCCTGTATCCATGATGCGATGATCTGCACGGCAGAAACGCCCGCAAGCCCGACTATGAAGGGAAGAAGCCAGGCCGCATCAAGACCGGTAAGCAGTCTGTCCATAAAAACGCGCGAAAAGCCCGACAGGATAATACCCGTTATCGAGCTTATGAGTGTGGTTATGGTAACGAAAGCGACAGCTGCGGATGCGCCTTTCAGACGCGCTTTCGCAAACTCGGCAATGCTTTTCGGTCTGCCGCCGGGCACAAAGGCTTCGGACGGGTCGAACATCAGGCACACGCCCGTGTAGCCCTCGTCGAACTGCTCAAAAGTCATCTTTACCGAGCCGCGGGCGGGGTCGTTTATGTAAACGTAATTGCCCTTGAAACCGTTCAGCACAATAAAATGGTTGAACTCCCAATGAACTATCATCGGGAATTTTCCGATTTCCCTGAGCCTTTCGGGATTATAGCGGTACGCTTTGGCGTTCAGTCCGTAGCTTCTCGCGGCTTTCAGAATATTCTTCGCATTCGAGCCGTCGCGCGAAACTCCGCAGTCCTCGCGTATCTGCTCCAGCGGTACCCAGCGTCCGTAATAAGCGAGTATCATCGTGAGCGAAGCCGCGCCGCATTCTAAAGTCTCCATTTGCATTACAACGGGGACTTTCGCGACCCCTTTCGTGAGCGGCTGTTTTATTGCTTTTTCTGACATCTCCGGCTCCTTAATTCATTATAAATGTTATCGGTGCGACTGTCTCTGTCGTTCCGTCCTCGTTATGTATCTCGATTTCTCCGAAAATGCCCCAGACTACCGCACCCGCAAGCAGCAGTACGATAGCGATAAGCACTATCCACACGCTCGGCGTGGTTACTCTGATGTAGTCATCGAGCTTTTCCGGTGATGATACTTTGTCAAGGCTTTTTTGTCTGAAAATGCTGTTGTTCTCCATTATGGATTCTCCTTAAAGCGTGCCGTGCAAAGACCCCGGAAACCGGAGCCTTTGCGTGTGTGTAATTCTAAGTATGTGTAGTTGAAGGCTGAACCTGTGTTACAGATCACACATAGTTGCCATTCGCTCTCGGCGCCTTAATATGAGTATCGTCATTAGGACGGCGAGTATTAGGGTTACGATAGACACCGCCTGCAATGTCTGCAACTTCTTCATCGGTCAGCTCAACGCCTACTTCTGCGATGATGTCCTTTGCCTCGGCTGCGCTCTCAGCTTTCTCAACCTTTTCTTTCAGTTCGCCTTTAAGTTTCATATCAATTTCTCGCTTTCCGCCCATTCGGGCTCTAAAATGTTTTATGTAACCGCTCCTGCGGATTACATTCGGTTCATTCAATGGCTTTTGCGGATATTAGCCGTGACCGAACAGCCACTTAACAAAGCCCCACCAGTCTCCACCAGCGACAGCTTCTGCTGCTTCATCGGAAAGCTCGCCCTCTGCTTCTGTCTGTGCCTGAATAGCCTTACCGAAGTCCTCAACCGTTCCATCAACATCGTTCTTTTTGAGGAAAGCTGCGAGAGCGTCCTTGTCCTTGATCGCTTTGAGTTCGTCCTGTAATGCTGCCGAACCCTCGATCTCCTTGATAAATTCTTCAATTGTTTTCATAATGAAAACTCCTTTCCGCCCGTAGGCATTTTAATTTATTTAAACCGCGTCCGCGGCATATTTCCGTGAGTACCGCCGCCGTAAAGCAGCGGCATTATCGGTTGCAAAGTTACTATTACCAAAGATCCAAACCAAACCACTGCCTGAACCATCCTCCGATTCCGCCGCCCGCAACAGCCTCTGCCGCGTCGTCGGCAAGTTCGCCCTCTGCTTCTGTCTTTGCCTTTATAGCCTTACCGAAATCCTCAACCGTTCCCTCAACATCATACTTCTTGAGGAAAGCTGCGAGAGCGTCCTTGTCCTTGATCTCTTTCAGCTCGTTCTTGAGAGCTTCGCTGCCCTCGATCTGCTTGATGAATTCTTCAATCGTTTTCATGTGAAAACTCCTTTCCGCCCATAGGCATTTTAATTTATTTAAACCGTGTCTGCGGCTCATCACTGTGGTTTTTGTTTTCTGTTTATTAAGTTGCAGAAAACCGGAAAAGGGATAATGTTTTTTTCAAAAAATTTTATTTTATTCGGTAATGGGTGATATGCAGCATCAGAACAGACCGTTTATATACTCCGCAAGCGCTTCTCTGTCATAGTAATGCTCGGTCTTGGTGATCGGAATATCGGGCTCGGCACCGCGGTCGATGTCATAGAACGAACCGTTTTTGAGGAAGCTCATGCGTATGGAGCTCGAAATATTAAATAACGTGCCTGCCGCGGTAGTCAGCTTCATTACTGTACAGGAACCGCCTCCGGTGGTCTGTCCGAGAAGAGTTACCTTACCGCTGTTCTTGAATGCGCACGGAACGAGATTGCCGCAGGAGAAACTTACACTTGAACCGAGGCAGTACAGATTCAGCCCTTTTCCTGCGAGGGTGTCCTTCGAGTTGAACTTTCCGTCAAAGTTGGTATCGACTTTATAATCGTGTGTAACGAGAGCGCCGGTGTTGGGGTCTTCAAGACTTACGGAAGCCTTGCCGAGGAATGCTCCGAGCGTATATATCGCAGTGGGGACCATACCTCCGGTATTGCAGGAAAGATCCAGAACCACATTCTTTATGGGGCTGTCTTTTCTGAGTATCTGCTGAACGGAGTAAGCAATTATGCCGATAGTATCGGTATCCTCAGCCGTGGGCGCTGTCGTGTAGTAATCCTTTGTTATATCGATGGTAAAGTTGTCAAAGGTGATGAAAGCGGTATCTCCGATCTCCTGATATCCGGGAACGCCGTCGGGATTGAACTGCGCTTTCGCGGTCATAAGCTCCGTCTGTCTTTCATGCAGCGCAGCGCTCGCTCGGCTTTCGCCTTTTTTACGTCCATACTGTGCAACAGAAGTCATGTCAGCAGCGTAGGAGGGAAGCTGGTAAATACTGTGCTGATCATCGAGACTGTCGTTTATGAGATTATAAAGGCATTTTTCCGTCCTTGTCTGATTGGTACTGAGGAAATACTGCTCATAACCGACCTGCTTCATAAGTGTCGAAAAGTCTTTGATCTTGTGCTGATCCTTAAGACCATAGAATGTATCAAGCGCGAAGCAAAGCTCTTTATAGCTGAATTCTGCCATTGTCTTGCTTATTTTGCCGGAGCCGCCGTTCTTGTAATAGATATCTCCGAGCTCGGTCATACCGTCTGCGTCCATGAGCGCATCTGCGCCGCCGGCACTGACTATCAGAGCTTTTCCGTTATACAGCATATGTACCAGATCGGAAGAGCACACGTC
>CAMHBE010000095.1 GCA_946183095.1 uncultured Clostridia bacterium
AGGCTGCTGTAATATTAGTCCCTTCATAATAAGGGAAAATAAATCACGATTTTTGGGGTCGTTTCACGCAATTTTCATAATAAATCTCTTTTTTCACCAATGTGAGGGGCAGCAGCTTGTGCATAAGTGACACCAGATTTAACATCGTTCGGGTGTCAGTAGATATATCTGACGCGGGCTGAGATGTATTTACAGACTAACGATATTTCTGATTTGCAGCTGCGTTCATTTTACGAATAACCTGCCGGACGCTGTCAAGCTCTCTCATATATCATATATACAAAAAGTCCTGACAAGCAGATTACCGCCTGTCAAGGACTTTTCTTTGGTATGACATAAATTCAAAAGGCGCTGCCGTTCAGACAACGCCTCTCTTGATCTCACATCGTTATCAACAAATGTCTGCTTGTCACATCGTTATACACCATGCAATTCCTGCCGCTGACATCGTACACTTTCACGATGTCAGAGAGCTCATTTCCGAGGTCAAAATCCGGAGTCAGGTCTGTGCAGTCCGACAGCCTCTCCGGTGAATAATGCAGTGTCTTTTCATTGCGGAATACGGCAGTGTAGAGTATTCCGGCTTCAACAAGATCCTGGAAGATATGGCTGCCGTAGGACAGCTCGGGGTTATAGCCCGCCTTTGTCTCTTCAACCTCGCAGATAATGCTGAACTCGCTGATATCCGCGAAAGCGGTAGGTACTCCCAGCTCCGGTGACGAAGTACCTACACGTCCCGGGACTATGAGCATCATGTGCTTGTCCTTTCCGCGGTAATGCCAGTTTATCTTCCCGACGAGGCTTGCAACGGCGTTCTTTCTGCCGTATGGCATTTCGTAATATTTCACAGGGTCAACGTACACAATGATATCGAGCTTTGCGGTACGGGATATCCCCATTGACGCGCCGATGCTTTCGAGCAGGATATTCTGCTGCGGGATATTGTCGGGTATCATCGTGCCGCCTGTACTGTTCATCACCTGTAATGGGCGGCATTGCAGCAGGTCTATTGAATATTCGCCGTTGTCCGAGATGTTTATGGTGAACTCGATATCCACGGGATTTCCATATTCACGCTGTATGCACTGCATCAGGCGGCGCATACGCTCCATTATTTCCTTGTTTTCGACAATGCCTTTGCAGGAGATGAACCGTACGTCCTGCCGCCGTCCCATTTCGCGCAGCCTGCTTTCTGCGTCAAAGTCGTGTTCAAGCAGGAGATTACCGACATACTTCGGAATTACCGGCTCGATGACCCGCAAAGGCAGCTGCTCAATACGGCGTGCAGCGACATTGACGACCTCGGCGTTACCTTGTGAGAAACGGTGTCGGTCTGCGGAGGATGTATGCGTAGTTCGATTGGGCATATCAAGGCTTACGATACGCGGGTATGAGCCCTCCTTGCGGTCAACAGCCGATGTTCCAAGTCCCATAACGAGCCGCAGCATACCCGCCGACGGGTCGGAGCTTTGCAGTATGCGGTACGGACTGTAGGAATAGCCTACACCTGCCGCGCAGGGCATATAGTAATCGCCGTAATATGAGCCGGAGACGCGCTGCACCAACAGCGCCATTTGCTCGTCCCGCTTGTCAAGCCCGCGGCGTTTGCGGTAGTCCAGCGCGGACAGGCTCATGGAGCTTGCATAGACTGTTTTTATTGCTGCTTCAAGCTCGGCAAGACGCTCTTCCGGCGTTCCTCTGTTCGGGCAGAATACCGACTCGTACTTGCCCGCAAAAGCGTTCCCGAAGCCGTCCTCAAGGATACTGCTGGAGCGGACGATATACGGGTCATTTCCGTAATACTCGATGATGCGTGTGAATTGCTCGCGCATAGTCTCGGAAAAGCTCCCGTTCATCAGCCTGTCCGCAAACTCGTCCGCAAGTGTGAAGTAACCCTCGTCAGTGCGCTGTTTTACGCGAAGCTCCCAGAACCCGTTGTCAACGATGTATGTGTAGTACACGTCCGAGCCGACGTAGAACGAATCGTGTGGCTCGATGACCTCCGCGATGTCCGGCTCGTTATTCCGGATTATTGCGCGTGCAAGCAGCATACCGCAGGCTTTTCCGCCGATCATTCCCGTGCCGATCATGTGGTCGCGGACTGCAAAATAATCCTCCGGCGTGAAGTTTCTCTTTATCATATCGCGCATTTTTTCGTCGCGGCTCATTATGATATTGCACATACGGCTGCATTCCTCAGTCACGTCCTCGCCGCTACGGTATTTACGCTTTACATGATTGAAGAACCTGTCCCATGAGTCGATGTAACGCTCGTCGGTCGCCCGCTGTGCGTTGCCCATTGTATAGTAGAACCGGCTTGATTTCACGCCGTCGAGTATCGGTCTGTATTCACCCGTTGCAGGTTCGTAGGTGTGCGGAAGGAACATGGTGTCGGTGCTTCTGTCACGCACTTTTTCAGGGCGGATATAGTAATTTCTTTTGTCGGAATATACATCAAGAAAGATCTGTGCTGTACCGAGTATTTTATTGACCGAACCGAGCGAGTGTTTTCCGCGCTTTATCGGGAAGTACGAAACACAGTCAAGCGAGGACAGAAACGGTGCGGTCACCTTGAAAAAGTTGCCCATCATAAGGTCTGTTGCCCAAGCCGTCTGCAATTCGGAAAGGCAGTCGAAAATATAGAAGACCTCTCTGCCTTCCTTTTCAATGACATTATGAATGTCCGCTGCGAACGTCTCGAATCTGTGAGAAAGCGGTATCAGAACTCTTTTTATTTCAGTAAAGTAACCGGTCAGCGGTTCGGTATCTGCATAACGAAGATATACAATGCTGCGTTTATCCCGTATCGCCTGTGCTATGAAAGGCATCACGAACGTCCTGAATTCCGATAACTCCGATATCCTCCACACGACATTATCGCCGAGCCGTATGCTGTCGAGTGCCGTATCCATTTCGGGAATGCCCGAATTTATCCTGTCAAATGCTGCCATATCAAACCTCACAAAAACACAAAACGGCACTGAAATAACATTTTCGTTATTTTCAGCGCCATTGCCTTTTTATATTGTAGCATACGGAAAAATTTTTGTCAATAAAGAATTGTGCTGCTGCCTTATTCGCCCGACACAAAGACTGTGCCAGAGCCTAATATTTGCAAGATGCGAATTTAAATTATTCATAAATTGTCCGTTTTTATTTGCTCGGTGTTGATTCGTTTGTACAGAAATCACATAAATCGCCGTTTGCGTTGACAACCACAAATCGACTTGATATAATTGAAACATAGAAAGCGAGAGGACAATGGCGTCAATGCTGTTGTTCTCTTTTGCATAAGTCAGAAGGTGAATGGATATGAATGTTGAAAGAATAAAAAATGCAGAAATTATGCTTGACAATGTCGGAATGACATACGATGCTACAGACGGCAAGAAAGTACAGGCGCTCACAAGCGTTACAATGGATATACAAAAAGGCGAGTTCATCTCATTGCTCGGACCGTCGGGCTGCGGCAAGACAACGCTTCTGCGCATAATCGCTGACCTTTTGCAGCCTACCTCCGGTAAAGTGCTGATAGGCGGTGAAAGCCCGAAAGAAGCCCGTCTGAAGCGCAAGTACGGAATGGTGTTCCAGAGTGCGGTGCTGTACGACTGGCGAACTGTGATAAAGAACATCGAGCTTCCGCTTGAGATAATACACGAAGGCAAGGCAGAACGCCGCGAGCGTGCTGTAAAAATGCTTGATCTTGTCGGTCTTTCGGAGTTTGCGAACCATTACCCGAGACAATTATCGGGTGGTATGCAGCAAAGAGTTGGTATAGCACGGGCGCTGGCATTGCAGCCGGAGATACTGCTTATGGACGAACCGTTTTCGGCGCTTGATGAGTTCACGCGAGAAAAGCTGCACATAGATCTGCTTAAAATCTGGCGAAAGACGAACAAGACGATAATCTTCGTCACACACAACATTTCCGAGTCGGTATTCCTTTCCGACAGGGTATGCGTACTGTCACCCCATCCCGGCAGACTGTCTGCGGTGATCGACATTGATCTGCCGCGACCAAGAACTATGGAGATAAGAGACACACCCGAATTTACCGCGCTTGTGGCAAAGGTTAGGAACAGCTTTGAGGGAGTTTAGGAGCTGATATGAATGAAAGCAATCAGAAAAATAGTCAACAGCAAGGCGTTTATAACGCTTGTATGGATCACAGTAATTATCATTATATGGGAGATCTGCGCGGCGCGGGCAGCCGAGGTCAAGCGCACTCCGGAGAATGTTCTTCCGCATCTGAGCGGCGTTATTGATTCGCTTACAAGCGACCGCAAGATAAACGGTTCGCAGACTGCACTCGGAATGGTGCTTGAAAACGCGGGCGCAACTCTTTCCCGGGCGGCGGTGGGTTATGTCATTGGAATAGCGGCAGGATTCATACTTGCTCTGCTGATGAGTCTTTCGGGTATCATCGAAAAGATCGCGTTTCCGTATCTTATGCTGATCCAGCTTATACCGATACTCGGAATGGCACCGATAATCAACGCTATAACCGGTGATATTGCAGTAAGCCGTATCGTGATAGCAGCTATACTCACGTTCTATCCTGTCGCTGCAAACACGCTTGCCGGGTTCAAAGCGGTACGCCGTGAAGCGCACGAGCTGATGTACTCTTACGCGGCAAACAAACTCCAGCTTTATACGAAAACGATGATACCCGCCTGCATACCGTACTTTTTCACAGGTCTGAAAATATCGGCTCCTATGGCGATAACGGCGTCTATACTCGTAGATACTCTTCAAGGCGGTATTGGGCTTGGCTGTCTGCTTTCGCAGTCGCTCAAAGGCGCAATGACAAGATATGTGTTCTGGGACATCGTATTTTTCAGCGCAGTTATCGGAATATTGAGCTTCTACATAATGGGGCTCATCGAGACGCTGCTCTGTCCGTACAAGAGACTCGAAAAGAAAGGAAGATGAGCGTATGGCTGCAAAAGTGAACAAGAAACGGCGAAGCGCTGTGCAGTCGGTCGTATGCCCGCTCATTTTCGGTATAACTCTTATCGCCGCCTGGCAGACCGGATTACTGCATATAGTGCTGAACACCGACGAATATGTCCTGCCGTACCCGACGCGCATACTCACGATAATGGGTGAGAACAGCGACAAGATAATGATGAATGTATGGGCTTCGGTTCAGGTGGCGGTATTGGGACTGCTCTTCGGTTCACTGCTTGGCTACCTCATAGCGATATTTGCGGCGACATTCCCGAAATTCGGCAGCGGCGGACTTACGATAGTTTCCGCATTCAACGCAATACCGATAGTTGCGCTCGCTCCTGTCATAATCAACTGGACAAAGGATGTAAGCTCCGAGGCGGAGATCAGGAGCACATTCGCTAAGATCATAGTTGTGACGGTCGTAAGCATGGCATCTATGAGCGTCAACGCCTACCGCGGGCTTACAGAGCTTCCCGTATTCTCTGACGATCTGATGAAAACGTACGCGGCGGGCAAGTTGACGGAATTTACAAAGCTCCGGCTTCCGAACAGCGTTCCATACATCTTCACGGCACTGCGCGTGAGTGTTCCGGGAAGTGTCATCAGCGCTCTTGTAAGCGAATACTTTGCCGAGTATATCATAGGTGTCGGGCGGCAGATACGCGAGAACATTCTGATAGCACAGTATTCTACCGCATGGGCGTATATCGTCACTGCCTGTATCGTCGGAATAGTGATGTACGCGATACTTATGGTGATAGAAGCGCTGGTAATGAAAAAGCGCAGGTGACCCTGCTCTTTAGATAAAACAAACAACAACGTGCAGAAAAAACTAAAGGAGGCAAAATTCTATGAGATTTTCCAAGAAGACAATGGCAGCCATGCTCGCTGCCGCAATGATCGTATCGGCATTTTCCGCGTGCGGATCTTCTTCCGGAAGCGCCGGAACAACAACAGCAGCCGCAGCAACATCGGCAGCGGCAACAACAGCCGCAGCAGCGGCAGGCTCGTCTGACAGCGGCGCCGCAATGAGCGACAGTGACCGTATAATCTCCGCCGCACAGGCAGGAAAAGTCGGAAACTGGGGACTCGGCAACGAGTATGAGATATTCGCGCTTCTGACAAAATACGGTCAGGAGAACAAGTTCCTGTCACAGGCGTTCGACATGGACGGCTTTGACGATGATTCGATAACCCTCGCGTCCGCAATGACCTACAATGAGCTCGGACTTGTACAGAACAGCTATGAAGGCGGTTACGGCTATGGTGACACAGTCGGCATCATTGATATGAACAACGAAGGTGTTGCGATGCTTGAAGATAATCTTTTCTGTACAAAGGCATTTGCCGAACAGAACCCGAATACCGTGAAAGCATTCATCTCCGCTTCTATGAAGGGCTGGAAATATGCTTGTGAAAACCCTGAGGAGGCTGCACAGATAGTATTTGAAGCCGGATCGTCCGTTTCTTCCGATCATCAGGCATATATGGCCTCCGAGGTAAAGAAGCTGTGTGAGACAGATACGAACGGCAATACCGTGACCGATTACGGCAAAATGGACGAAACAGCAATGCAGCAGACACTCGACCTTGCAAAGCAGTATATCTCCCTTGATGACAGCACGGCTGCAGAAAAATTAAAATCGCTCACCCTTGACGATATCCGCAGCACAGCATACTGGACAGACGCTATGGCAGGCAGCTTTGACGCTCCCGAAAAGACAGATGTCTCAATTCAGCTCAAATGGCTCCCGCAGGCGCAGTTTATGGGTTATTTCGTAGCAAAAGCAAAAGGCTACTATGACGAGGTCGGACTTAATGTAACAATAGTCTCCGGCGGCGGTGACATCGGTGAAACAACTGCGGTAAACAACGGTACTGTAGATTTCGGCGTAACGTGGGTATCGAACCTTATATCCGCAAACGCGGGCGGTATGGATCTGCTTGAGATCGCACAGGTATATCAGCGCTCGGGTCTGGTTCTTGTGTATAAGAAATAAGAGGAGAACTTGATATGGATATGATAATCAAAAACGGAACAGTCGTAAATGCGTCCGGTA
>CAMHBE010000096.1 GCA_946183095.1 uncultured Clostridia bacterium
GCGAACGGTGTTTCAGATGTTACCGCCTGCGCATTGCCGAAGCCGCTGATGCCGCAAAAGCCGGCGGGTTCGATTATTTCACCACAACGCTTTCCATAAGTCCGCTCAAAAACGCGCAGAAGCTCAACGAGATCGGCGGCGAGGAATCCGCCCGTGTCGGCATACCCTACCTCTACAGCGATTTCAAGAAGAAGGAGGGCTACAAGCGCTCCATAGTCCTCTCCCGCGAATACGGTCTTTACCGTCAGGACTACTGCGGCTGCGTGTTCAGCAAACGTGAGAGGGACAAGAGAGGTTGAGAGAGGGCGAGAGAGCGAGAGAGCGCGAGAGAGCGAAAGAGCGCGAGAGAGGGCGAGAAAGCGAGAGAGGGAGAGGGTTAGAGATGCCCTGCGCGGGCGGCGCCACGCGACGGCGTGGCAGCGTTACACGCCGCGATAATGCGGATAAGACTTGCAAACGTGCAATATGCGGCGCCCTCCACATCGGGAGCAGCTTTACTGCATAAGATGCTTCCTACATCACCGGTCATAAAAAATACACGAGACTCTATAGGTAGCACCGGGGTTGGTGCGAACAACAAATGAACAGCACTCTTGTCCTTTCTTCGGCTAATTGCCTCACACCGCGGCAGCCCGGCTTTGTCAAGGGAGGCTCCGAAAAATTTTTCATCCCAATAGCTGAATGAAAAAATTTTTGGATACCCTTGACAAAGCCGGGCTGACTGCGGTATAATTGCAATGCCGAAGAGAGAAAAGAGATACCCCGGAGCCGTACAGTTCCGGGGTATAATATTATCTGATATTATGTCAGTTCAGCTTCCAGATATCTCTTGCGTAATCCGTAACCGCTCTGTCGGCGCTGAATACGCCCGAACCTGCGATATTTGCGAGTGACATCTTGTTCCACTTGATAAGATCCATATACGCGGCACTTGCCTTACCCTGCGTGTTGCGGTAGCTGCTGAAGTCCGCAAGACACATATACTGATCGACGTAGCGGATAGCATTTGCGACTTCATCGAAGGTCGCGCCGTTGAAACCGCGGTACATAGCGTCGATAGCACCTCTGATAACGTCGTTGCGTTCATAGTAACCGTCGGGCGAATAACCGTTGGTCTTCATGACGTTGACTTCGGGGGTGGACATACCGAAGATGAAGATGTTGTCGTCGCCGACCTGTTCGTGTATCTCCACATTCGCGCCGTCATAGGTTCCCATTGTGATAGCGCCGTTGAGCATCAGCTTCATGTTGCCGGTACCGCTCGCTTCCGTACCCGCGAGGGATATCTGCTCGGATATCTCGGCTGCCGGCATGAGCAGTTCGGACAGCGTTACGCGGTAATCTTCGAGGAATATGACGCTGAGCTTCTTGTTAAGAGCGGGATTCTTTTTGAGTTCCTCGCCGATGCACCAGATGAGCTTGATTATCTGCTTTGCCATATAGTAGCCGGGAGCCGCCTTCGATGCGAAGATATATGTCTTTGGCTGGAATGCGGCGTCCGGATTATTGAGCAGGAAGTTGTAGTCTGCGATGATGTTCAGCGCGTTGAGCTGCTGACGCTTATATTCGTGCAGTCTCTTTACCTGCACGTCGAAGATGCTGTCGGGGTTGAGCTTTGTACCCGTTGAGTTCTCGACCCACTTTGCGAAATCTTCCTTGTTCTTGCGCTTTATCTCGGAGAGCTGACGGAGCACTTCGCTGTCGTTCGAGAACTGTCTGAGCTTTGCAAGTTCTCTGCCGTCCTTTTTGAACCCGTCGCCGATGCACTCGGAAATGAGCTTAGTAAGTCTCGGGTTGGACTGGAGCAGCCAGCGGCGGTATGCGATACCGTTCGTGACGTTGGTGAACTTGTAAGGTGTCAGCTCATATTCGTCATGGAACACGCTGTCCTTGATGATCTCGCTGTGCAGCTTGGAAACGCCGTTTACGGAGTGCGAAGCTGCAACGCAGAGAGTTGCCATTCTTATCTGGTTGTTGCGGAAGATCGACATATCGCTTACCTTTTCGGGCGGGAGAGTCTCGGAGAGCTTCTCGCAGTAGCGTCTGTTGATCTCGCAGATTATGGTGTAAATTCTCGGAAGTATGCGCTGGATGAGGTTCTGATCCCACTTTTCGAGTGCTTCCGCCATGACGGTGTGGTTGGTGTATGCGAAGGTGCGGCATACGATATCCCACGACTTGTTCCACTCATATCCGCAGTCGTCGAGGAGTATGCGCATGAGTTCGGGGATAGCGAGTGTCGGGTGAGTATCGTTGATATGGATAGCTACCTTATCGGGCAGGTTTTCGAGGGTGCCGTAGATATTCATGTGGCGCATTACGATATCGCCGACGGAAGCCGCGCACATGAAATACTGCTGACGCAGACGCAGAGCCTTGCCTTCGAGGTGGTTATCGTTCGGGTAGAGGACCTTTGTGAGGGAGTGAGCGATGTTGCTTGCGCCGAGAGCGTTGGTGTAGTCACCTGCGTTGAAAGCGTTCATGTCGAAGGACATACTTTTTGCGCTCCACAGTCGGAGTTTGGAGATACCCTCGCTGTCGTAGCCCGAAACATACATATCATAAGGTACCGCGAGAACGGTGTTGTAATTCACATGGGAGATATGGTGGTAATCGTTGTCCCAGTATTCGCGCACTTCGCCGTCGAAATGCACCTCTATCGCCTGATCTTCTATCTTCGTGAGCCATGAGCCGCCGCCGGGGAGCCAGTCGTCCGCAAGTTCTGTCTGCCAGCCGTCGATTATCTTCTGCTTGAAGATACCGTATTCATACAGCAGGGAGTAGCCTGTTGCGGGATAATCACAGGTAGCCATGCCGTCCATATAGCAGGCTGCAAGACGTCCGAGACCGCCGTTGCCGAGACCCGCGTCGGGTTCTTCGTCGTAAATGGCATCGGGCTTTAACTTGTATTCGTCCTTGAGCACCTTCTCCACGGTCTCGTTCAGACCGAGGTTATAGAGAGATGTCTTGAGGGAGCGGCCCATGAGGAACTCCATGGAGATGTAATAGACCTGTTTCTTGCCCATGGAATTGCATTTTGTCATAAAGGTATGACGCTTTTCACGCATATACTCAACAACTATTTTGGAAAGAGCCTTGTATATCTGCGTACTGGTAGCCTCTTCGGGACCTATCCTGAAATCATACTGAAGCGTTTCCTTCAGCTTCTTGCTTATCTGTTCGGGTGTGTAGGGTGAGTTCATATCCTATCCGACCTCCTGAAAGAAGTTAGGCACGAATGCCAAGACCTGATGTAATGGCTATATTGCCGCATAATATGATTATAGCACATTTCAGTCCAAATTTCAACACTTTTTCAACATTAGCGAAAAAAATGAGATTTTTTGTCGGATTTTTCAATATTCGTATAAAAAATCTGTAAAAAACAACAAATATTTTTCGCATATTATACATATCCGATATGAATAGTGTGGATATATAATTACAGCAGCTCCTCAAAACTGTGTATGTAGAGGTCGCAGCAGGCACGTATGGCATCAGAATCCCGCTCCGACGCTTCATCATACACGCCCACGGTGCGAAATCCCCCGTCGGCAGCGCCTCTGACCGCCACAAGTATGTCCTCGAAAACGACCGTGTCCTCCGCCGCAGCTCCGAGCCGGCTGCAAGCAAGCTCATACACGTCGGGAAATCCCTTTTTGCGGACACACTCGTTCACTGACGCGACCGCTCCGAAAAATCCGTCGATGCCGCAGCGTTTCAGCGCGGGAACGTACAGTTCCTCGCTGCTTGCGGTGGCTACTGCGAGCATCACGCCGGCGTTTTTCAGCTTGTCGAGATAGCGCAGCGCACCGGGTTTGAGCGTGACCTCGTGTGTGTAGAATTTCACCGCGTCGTCGTGCCATTCCCGCATCATCTCTTCGGGGGTATCGGACAGCCCGAACCGTTCCTTTGTGTACTTCGCGGTCTCAGCGGCACCGAGGTGGGCAATTGCAAGCATATAGTCGTCGGGAACGGGCGATATGCCGCGCTTTGACAGAAAACGCTCGTCTATGTCGCTCCAGCAGCGCATCGAATCGAAAAGCGTGCCGTCGAGATCGAACACCGCCGCCTTTGCCCGCAGGATATCCTCTGCTGTCATTGTTCGCCGATCCTTGCCCTTATGTAGTCGGTAAGAATGTCGGCCGAGCGGTCTATGCCGATGTCGGAGTTCACCGAGATATCGTAGGTCTGCACCTTTCCCCATGCGTCATCGGCGAAGTAGTTGTAGTACGCGATACGGCTCTTGTCCTTCTTTTTTATATATACGCTGTAATTGTCCGCCTGTTCGCCGTATTCGTCGCGAACGCGTGCGATGCGGCTTTCGAGGGGGGCGGTGACGAACACGTTTATAACGCCGTCATACCCGCGCAGCACATAATCCGCGCACCGACCGACGATAACGCAGCTCTCCTTTGCGTAGAGATCTTTTATAACGCGGGACTGCGCAATGAATATCATGTCCGATGCGGGGAGTATCTGACTGCCGATATAGAGGTGATAGAGCAGGCTCTGCGTCTTGCGCTGGTCGTTGCGGCGGACGAAATCCTCCGTGTAACCGCTCTCTTTCGCAACGAGAGAAAGCAGTTCGCCGTCGTAGTAGCCTATGCCGAGCTCATCGGCAAGTTTTCTGGCTATGAGCCTTCCGCCCGAGCCGTATTCTCTCGAAACGGTTATAACAGTTTTTTTCATAAAAAGCACCTGCCTTCCGGAAACAAATATTCCACACATATTATACCATAAACAGCAAAATTTGTCACCTGTTTTGTGAAATTTTTTATTTTTCGTGCAATGTCGTGTCAATATTTCTCGAAAAGCAGCAAAATTTCTCCGAACATTGACAAAACCTTTATAAAGTGGTATGTTATATAATGATGTGGTATCGGACGAGATATCGCTGCACATAACCGTCAAGAGAGGCAATGTGAAAATGAGTCAGAAAAAAAGCAGCAGAGATAAGAAACTCGGCGTGAGCATACTCGCGCTGTTCATAGGAGCGATCGCACTCACCGTCGTTGCACTGATGAACGTGGTAATGCTCATGTTCCGTTCGTATAACGACAACGTGCTTATACAAAGGGCGCACGTCGGTATGGGAGTGCTCGAAGATACGCTGAACGACCACCTTAATGACCTGAAAGACAGCTATACCATGATGACGGAGAAAGCCGACTTTCTCCGCGCATTCATAAAAGAGGACGCGTCGTATTTTTCCGCCGAGTGGAGCAAATACGCCACCATGAAAGGCGACTTTTTCGCCGTTGTCGATCACTCCGGAAAGCTCGCGTACAAGTCCGACAGCTACGCACTGCGGGATTTTGACGTGATGCTGCCCGTAAACGGCGCGACCGTGCACGGCATTCTCCGCGACGGCGACACTATAGTGTGCCTTTACGCGGGTCCGGTGTATGAGGACGGCATTTCCGGCGCTATCATAATGGGTCTTGACCTGAGCGATTTCACATGGCTCGACGATGTGAAGAAGCTCGTTGAGTGCGATGTTTCGATATTCAGAGACAGCACCCGCTTCTCTACCACGATCACCGAGAACGGACAGCGTGCGATCGGCGCACCCATGCCCGATGAAGTGAACAAGGCTGTCATTGGTCAGAAACAGTCGTTTTCCGGGCAGACGACGCTTTCCGGCAGACCCTACTATGTGTCGTACGAACCGATGTACGACATGGACAACAAGCTGATCGGCGCGTATTTCGCTGGGTCGGACGCTACCGACGCGAACAACGAGTTTGCGGTGGTGACGGTTGTTACCGCATCTATAGCAGTCGCTCTCGTGATAGCCGCCTCGATAATCATTTACATATTCGTAAGAAAACGCGTCATCACGCCTATAAAGCAAGTTACCATAATCGCCGACGAAATGGAGAACGGCGAGCTCAGCACCACAAAGGTGAACTACTGGTTTGAAAACGACGAGGTCGGAAAGTTCGCACGCAAGCTGCGTTACGCGAAAAAGGGCGTAAGCGCGTGCATCGAGGATGTTTCCGGTATCCTCAACAAAATGGCAGACGGAAACTTCACCGAAGAGCCGAAGGTCAACTACCCGGGCGATTTCGATTCCATGAAAACAAGCCTTCTGAAGATAGAGAGCGACCTCGGAGATACGCTCAGCAGGATGAACCAATCCTCCGACGAGGTTCTCACCGGCTCTAACCAAATGGCGGAAGGCTCGCAGTCTCTTGCGGACGGCACTACGAAGCAGGCGAGCGCGATACAGGAGATCTCGGCTACCATAACGGAAGTTTCCACGCAGATAGCAAGCACAGCGGAGAACGCTTCAAAGGCGGAGGAACTGTCCCGCAGCACCGAAGAAAAGGTGATAGCGCAGGATGCCGAGATAAATAAGATGGTCGCCGCGATGGACGAGATAAGCGAGACATCCAAGAAGATAGAAATGATAATCAAGACGATAGACGATATATCGTTCCAGACCAATATACTTGCGCTCAATGCCGCTGTTGAAGCCGCACGAGCGGGCGATGCCGGCAAGGGCTTCGCGGTAGTTGCGGACGAGGTAAGGAACCTTGCAAGCAAATCCGCGGAGGCGGCAAAGAGCACCACCGACCTTATCAATGCCGCGATAGAAGCGGTGAGCAAGGGCGCGGAGCTTGCAAACTCCACAGCCGAGTCCATGAAGGAAGTCAAGGCTATGTCGGAGCAGACCTCGGGACTGATAATCCGCATCTCCGAAGCGTCGCAGCTCCAGAACGAATCTATAAAGCAGATAACCTCCGGTGTCGAGCAGATATCGCAGGTTATCCAGATGAACTCCGCGACCGCAGAAGAGACAGCCGCGTCCTGCGAGGAGCTTTCCGGTCAGTCCCGTCTGCTGAAAGACCAGGTGGCAAGGTTCAAAGTCAGGTAGCGCAGTCAGAAAGGTGGCACAGCGGCGCGTGCAGTGCGGTCAGAAAGGTGGTGCAGCGGCGCGTTCGCGCTGGCTTTCCAGCCGGGACCAGAGCTACGCG
>CAMHBE010000097.1 GCA_946183095.1 uncultured Clostridia bacterium
TTACAAACTCTTTATGTTTAAAATTAACTTTGATCAGATATATTTTCGCTTGAAAGGTGTAAGATTGCGATATCACTTATGACTTTTGCATCGTCCGGATACTTTATCGTACAAGAATTGCGCAAATAGAAATTGTCGGTAACGTCCCAGAGGACAGGAACGAACCCATGCGCTGTAAGCTTTTCGAGCACGATCTTCAGGCACTCCGAGGACTCGTCATATATCGCGTCACTTGCGAAGTTGCTCTTCGGATAGCGCGAGGTCGTCTCGCCGATAAATACCGGTATCCCCTTGCTGCCAAATGCGTTGTCGAGCAGTGATATCTGACTGTCGGTATAATCGAGCCATTCCTGCGAGCCTATCTTGTTTATCCAGTACATCATATTATCGACATAATGAACCGAGACCATGAGCCTGTCGGGAACAGTATCGGTCGGCATAAGGAACCGCTTTGAGGTAGTATTGTCAATATTCGTCCAGTAACCCGACACGATCAGTACACGTTCGTCATTGTTGCCGCCGGTAGCCCTTACCGCGTTCACAAACGTCTGATTGAGCGTATTGGTCGAGAGGTAAGCGTCGTCCTTCGACTGCGCTTTCAGCTCGCCGTTCTCGTCAAAGCGGTCGCCGCCGAGGTATTCGTTGAAGCCCTCAAAAACGAGCTTTGATGGGTAGTCCTTGAAATACTCGGCGATCTGCGTCCAGAGACTTTCAAATATCTCGCGGCTGTTTTCGAGGTCGTTGCGCCTAATGATGAATTCATCGAAATGATGGATATTGACCACCGCGTACAGGTCGTCGTTCATGCAGTAATCGACGATCTCTTTTACTCTGCCGATGTACTCGGAGTTTATCGTCCATGTCCCGTCATTCTTCATCATATTGCCCCAGAAAACGGGTATGCGCACGGTGTTGAATCCCGCGTTCCTCACGCCGTCGATCATCGCTTGAGTGGTTACGGGCGCGCCCCAGCAGGTCTCGTAATCCGAAGGATCGTTGTCGCCGATCACGGGGATCCACTCGAACGTTATCTTCTCACAGCCGGACGCTTGATACGCCTCCATTGTGTTGCCGAGGTTCCAGCCCAGCCCCATATCTGCGGCAATTTCCGATGCTGTGCGAAATTCGGGCTCCGCTGCGGCAGGCTCCGTTTCCGTAATGTTTTCCGAAGTGCCTTCCGCCGCCGTTGTATACATGGGAGCGGTATTTCCCGCACAGGCAGCATTAAATAACACTGCGACCGCAAGCAGAAGAGCCTTTGCCTTTGCCTTTGCCTTTGTTATCATGATCAATCTCCTTTCGGTGTTATCCGCAGCTTTCCGAAAAGTTCCGGAAGCAGTATCCGGTACTTATCCGCGAGTTTCGGACCGCACGCGGCGGAGCCCACTCCCGCCATAGCGAAATCCGCGCAGACAACAGTGAAGCCGCTCTTTTCGAGCTCGAAGTTGTGGTGCTTCGCGGCGAGCTCCTCCTGCGTGTATTCCGACGCGCTGAACGAGAAACCGTCGGGCTGCTCGAAACGCAGTGCCGTTTTATCGGAACGCACGGTCATATTCGTGCAGCCGAAGTGCGAGCCGTTTTCCTGTGGTCTGATGTAGTCCTCGTGCATCTCGCTGACCTTTGCGGTGAAGTTGCCGATATAAGAAGCGTGGTGCTTGTCGATGTAGCTTTCGTATTCGCCGTAACCGTAGTAATCTACGGTATCGAATTGTTTCGGCAGGAACAGCCGCAGTCCGAACCGCGGGAGCAGCTCGACCTTGTTCGAGAACTCCGTTTTGCAGGAAACATCGAGAGCTCCGCTGCCGTCGATACGGTATTCGGCATCGAGCCGCGCGAACGGCTTGTCGATGCTCCAGCCGAATGACTGCTTCACTCTTATGACGACGCGGTCGTTTTCCGCGGAAATACCGGTCTCGTAGACCTTCACGATAAAGTCGTTGAGGTGCTGACCGTACCAGCCGTCCTTCATCGTGTCGTTATCGACGGGCGCACGGAAGAAGTTGTACTCCATAGGCTTTTCGAGAACATTCGCACCGTTTATTGCAATTTCCGTGAAACGTGCCATGCGTCGGTCGAATGTGTACTCAATGTCGCCCGCTGTCACGCGGTATGCGAGCGGTGTTTCGGTAAACGTCGGGGCTGCACCGGAAGCGGACTCCGGCGCTCTTTCCGCAGTGAATATCTTTATCTGATCGAAGCAGACTTCGTCGCCGTCCGCGAACACACCGTAACCGTTCTTTGCGGTGAAGACGAAGCGGATGTACGCGTCACTCTCAAAAGCGCCCGCAGCTTCGGGTACTGTTATTTCAGCGATACCCATAGGCGGAACGGAGAATGTGAAGCCGCCGCTTTTACGCCCGCCGTATTTTTCCGTTATCTCCCACTTGCAGTCGAGAAACTCTCCCGAGTCGATGAAGCGCAGCAGACTGTTTATCGTGAACTTTCCGGCTGCATCGGATTTCGTGACGCGCACGGGACGATAGACCTGTTTCAGTTCGAGCAGTCCCGTGTGCGGCGTTCTGTCGGGATAACACAGCGCGTCCATACAGAAATTGCCGTCGTTGTGGCGCTCGCCGCTGTCGCCGCCGTAGCCGTATTTCGGCTTTCCGTCGTCGGTATAGCCGAGTATGACCGCGTGATCCGCCCACTCCCACACAAGTCCGCCGATAAGTCGGTCGCTCTCCATGAACAGGCTGTGGTAGTCCTCAAGGTCGCCGGGACCGTTGCCCATTGCGTGGCAGTATTCGCACAGCACGAATGGTCGTTTCTCGTCCTCGCGGGCAAGGAATTTGCGTATGTCCTCTATCGAGGTGTACATCTCCGACACCATGTCCAACACATCGTCGGAGGTGTCGTCAAGCTTGTGAGTGCTCTCGTAATGCACGGGGCGGGTGCTGTCGAGCCGCTTTATGAGCTTCGCGCCTTCCCGCAGGTTCTCGCCGTAGCCGCTCTCGTTGCCGAGCGACCAGAAGATGACGCAGGGTCGGTTGATGTCGCGCGTGACGAGCAGCCGCTCGCGGTCGAGTATCGCCTTTCCGAACTGCGGGTCTTTCGCGATGAGCGCGATGCCGTTGTAGCAGCTCGGGTCGTCCCATGTCTTTCCGGTGTTATATACATTGACACAGCCGTGGCTTTCAAGGTCGGCTTCGTCGATAACGTACAGTCCGAGCTCGTCGCACATCGCGTAAAATTCCGGCGCGTTCGGGTAGTGTGACGTGCGCACGGCGTTGATGTTGTGCAGCTTCATCAGCGTGAGGTCGCGGCGCATTCTCGCTCTGTCGGCGTAATAGCCCGTGTCGGGGTAGCTGTCGTGGCGGTTCACACCGAACAGCTTGATATGCCGCCCGTTGAGCTTCAGGACACCGTCTTCGATGCAGACATTCCGGAATCCGACCTTTTCTCCGATAAGCTCACCGTCCGTCTCTATCTCAAGGCGGTAGAGGTACGGCGTTTCGGCATTCCACAGCTTCACGCCGCCGACCGTACATTCAAGCGGAGCTTCTTCGGTTGCAGCGCCCTCACATATCAGCTTTTCCCCGTCGTAAAGGCGGAGCTTCGCGTCCGAGCCCTGCACCGAAACGGTCAGAAGCCCGTTCATATCCGCAGTGACGCGGTAATTTTCGAGCCGCTTTTCCGGGCGCGAGAGAACATACACGTCACGGAAGATTCCGGACAGACGGAATTTATCCTGATCCTCGAGATATGTCCCGTCGCACCATTTGAGCACCGCGGCAGTGATGATATTCTCGCCCTCGGTCAGCATATCGGTGATGTCGAATTCCGAGGTGTGGTGCGACACCTGCGAATATCCCGCGAACCGCCCGTTGATGTACAGATAGATGCAGCTATCAACGCCCTCGAAGCAGAGTATCCTCCGCAATCCGTCGGGCTTGTATGTGAAGCTGCGGCGGTAAACTCCGACGGGGATATCGTCCGGCACATACGGCGGGTCAAACGGTATCGGGTAGCAGACGTTCGTGTACTGCGGCTTGTCGTACCCGTGGAGCTGCCAGTTCGACGGGACCGGTAGCTTCTCCGTGAGATCAGCGCTTATGAAGTCATCGGGCATATCTATGATGCTGTCGTAATAAGCGAACTCCCACTCGCCGTTAAGGAGCTCAAAACGCTGCGACCGCTCACGCGGCGCGAACGCGTCCTGCCCCTTTGCGAAGGGGATAAAATAGCAGTGCTCGGGGAGCGTCCCGATATGGAGCTTCGACGGGTCTTCGTGATACATCATAAAGCTCTTCGGAGTGCCGCTTTTCGCTATGAGAGAAATGTCCATATTTTCCTCCGTTTATGAGTTTTTCAGCTTTTCTCTGTAATCGTCAAGTATCGTTTCGATCGGGTAGTAGTAGGATTCACGGAGCTGTGTGAAGGAAGCTCCCGCGAACAGAGGACCGTCAAGAAGCGATTCATCACCGCCTTGAAACAGGTCGGACAGGTCTGCGTTAAAGCCGTTTACATTATCGAACAGCATAACGAATTTACCGTTTTCGGGAGTTATCATATTCTGCAGCAGATCATACTGCTCCTCGCTGTAGTACGCGTTGAACTTCACTTTTCTCGCTGCGCCGCAGTTTGGACATTCGGTGAGATCCTCGGTATTGTTCTCAACGTAGCTGTACTTGCACTCGGGGCATTTGCCGTAGTATTTTGTGCTTGGATCTGTCTGCTCCGCCTTTTCCTTCGCTATGTTGTCGGGATCCATTTTCTCCACACGGTTGAGCGTGATCCAGTCCACAGCACCCTTGATGTTCTTTGCGCCCGCAGGAATCATATATCCGAACGAGTCATAGGCGATATAGTAGTTGTCTGCACTCGGGTCGCGCGGGAAAGGAACGAAAGCCATGTCGTAGTCAATATTTTTCCGGTAGAGCGACTCACACGCCGCGCCGTAAGACCATACCGGCTCCATTCCGAGGAACAGTGTGTTTCCGTCAACGAAAGCCTCACCCGGATCAACATAGCCGTCACCGGTGAGTCCCTGTCTGTAAAGGTCCTCAAGGAACTCCATACAGCGGACTATCTTATCGGAATTGAGATTGTTGACGATCTCGGTGTCCCGTACGTCAATGATCTTTGTTCCGGTGGTGGCGATGAAGCTCATAGCGCCGACGCCGGTGTAGCCTATATGATCGGGCGAGATATCGCACCACTTGCGCAGAAGGTCACGGAACGTTTCCCACGTCCACTCACCGTTCTGATAAAGCTCCATGGGGTCTTCGAGACCGTGCTCTTCAAGAACACACTTGTTGTAGTTTATAGCGAAGTTGGAGGAAAGCATATACGGCACATAATAGTGCTTACCGTTATATCTGAACTGCTCGGCTATGTCTTTCATTCCGACCCACAGCTCGCTGTCAAGGTCGATGTATGTATCTATGGGCGTGTACATATTCCGCGATATGCCGTGCGGGAAGGATGCCCATTCGTAACGTGTGATATCCGGAGAATCATCCGCCGCGACAAGCGTTCCGAGCCGTTCGAAGTACGCCGTACCACTTCCGCAGATCTCCTGCTCTATCGTGCCGCCGTAGCGCGACTCGAACAGATCGACGAGATCGGCAGCGGAGCCCACAAGATCGTAGTATATCAGAAGTTTTACCGTGCCGGTAGGCTGATCCTTGTCTATCTCCTTGACCTCCGCCTCGGTGAATATCACGTTTGCGGCATTTTCGGTCGCTGCCGTGGCTTCCGTATTCTGCTCCGTGCTCTGTGCCGCCGTTGTATCGGACGGCTGTCTTCCGCCTCCGCAGCCTGCCGTCATTATCAATGCCGCTGTGAGGGCAAGCGCTTTTAAAATGTGTTTTTTCATTTTTGCTCCTTTCAGATACCTGTGAATGTGAATGTTATTTCGATGCTGTCGATCTTCTCGTTACTGCCGGCTTTCCATATCTGCGCGGAAGCCTCCTCCGCCGTTCCCTCTCCCATGCGCGGGTCGTCCGGCACGGCAGTTACCCACGCGTTGTAAAGGTTCATTCTCGTGCATTTGCCGTTGTCGGAGCAGGTATATCCCTTTCCGTCGAGCTCCTTTTCCTCGCCGTTTATCTTAAAGCTCTTTATGGTGATGATATGGTCGGGGAACAGGGTCTCGCCGTTATAAATGCCGAGTGCCGAGAATGTGACTCCCTTTCCGCCGCCCACAGCGGAAAGATCGAGAGAGACAGTATATTCTCCGTCGCCGGTTATCAGGGCATTGTTTGCCTTGACATTCATGGTCTTGTTCGTCGGGTCGTAGATATCACCGACGCTGTAGGATACTGCGTAATCACCGCTCTGATACATTATCCACGCCACCGCAGTATCGTCGGCCGCCGGGATATCCCCCTCGTCGGTCATGCGTTCTTCGGCGGCTTCGAGCGCTTTCTCCATTCCCTTCTTCGCGTTCTCCTTTATTTGTTCATCGGAGAGGGAGGACTGCGCGGAAAAGCTCCTGTCGAGGAACAGCTTCGCGATAGTCTCGTCGGCTATCTTGCCCTCGCGTCTGCGGTAGAGACCGTTGCAGTCCCACAGCAGCGGGCAGTAGTTGTACAGATCGCAGTTGTTTAAGAAGTTCGTGAAGTAGATGTCGGTATCGGGCTTTGGGGTTGCCTTTCCGTCGGTGAGGACGCCGTACTCGCCGATTATGACACCATAGCCCTGTTCGGTGAACTTCGTCATTCTCGCAAGGGTCTCATTCTGCTCCTTGTACTGTATCGGCGAGCCCCACTGATTTACGGCTTTCGTTCCGCAGTAGTCCCACGGACCGTAGTAATGCACCGAAACGATCAGCTTGTTTTCGACAGTGTCCTCCGGCATTCTGTACCTGTCGTCGCAGGTGTGGTCGAAGTCGGTGTTATATCCGGCGATAAGCAGGAACCTGTCCGTGTTCCTTCCGCCCGTCCCACGGACGACCTTTACAAACTCGCTGTTTATCTCATATATTTTATCATATATTTCGTCATCTTTCAAGGCTC
>CAMHBE010000098.1 GCA_946183095.1 uncultured Clostridia bacterium
ACCGGATGATCTACACAAATACAGCGTAAGCCCTCTGTACTCAGAGGGCAGTTTGTTTTACAGCGGATCATTATGCTGCACTTTTCAAGGGAGAGCAGGATGCAGAAAGATATAGAAGAACAGGTGAAGGAGCTGATGCACCTTTCGGGCTTCACGGGCGATGTTACCCGCTCGCGGCTCGAACACAGGCTCAGGCTCGTTGATTTCTGGAAGATATACTACGGCAGCAGGATACTCGAAATAGGCTGCGGACAGGGTGAAACGACCGCCTGTCTCGCGTATGCGGCAGGTGAGAACGGGTTCGTATATGCGGTCGATCTTGCGAATGAGAATTACGGGTCGCCGGAAAACCTCGGAACAGCAAGAGAAAGGCTGATGTATTCGCATATCGGGGACAGGATAAATATTGACCTCGGGGTGAATATTCTGAACCCGGCTTTTGATTTCGAGCCGAACTCCTTCGGATATGTGGTGCTGTCGCATTGCCTGTGGTACCTCTCGTCACACGAGGAACTCCGGGATATTTTGTTTAAGGTGAGAAAATGGGCGCCGCGCATTTGTATAGCCGAGTGGGATCCGCGCGTGACCAGCTTCGGACAGTACCGGCATTTCATGGCTGCGAACATTCAGGCGATATGTGAGAGTTACCATATATCTGACCATTTCAATATAAAGACGATGTTCTATCCGAATGAGATAGAGAATGCTCTCGCGTCGTGCGGGTGGGATGTAACGAACACTGCGCTGATAGACGCGTATGATGTGCAGGATGCGCTGTGGGAGATCGACATTGTGAAGGATATGTTTCCGAGGAAGATAAGTGAGCAGAAGGATATGCCGCCGAAGCTGAAACGTCTGCTCCTGTCACAGATATACGCCCTCGGAGACGCGGAAGCCGCCGAACCGCTGCCCGTTTTCGCGGCAACGGCTGAACGCATGGGGGAGATATTCGCATGACACCGAGAATTGCAAGGATAATAGGGTATGTGATATTGTTTGCGAGTTTTCCTTTTATGGGAGCCGGAATGTGTCTTACAGACGTAGCGGGCGGGCTGTTGAGTATGGCTTTGTTAATAGTCGGGGGAGGGCTGCTGGCAGCATCGGCAGTGTGGTGTTTGAGAAAGGTAAGATGTCCGCATTGCAATGCGCTCCTGCCGCTGAAACTGTACGATATAAGGGTCTGTCCGTATTGTAAGAAGTCAACAGAATGACCGTTCGTTATCCATTTGTCAAGGGTTTCCAAAAAATATTTCGGGGAAATATTTTTCGGACCCTCCCTTGACAAATGGATTTCGGCGTGCTTACGGGCGATGCCGACGGGGCAGGGTGGGAAGCAGGAACTTCAGCACCTCCCCGTCGCCCTTTCAATTTTAGCACGCCGAACCACTCTCTGTGCTGCACAGACTCGGAACGTGCCACCCTCGGGGGCGAATAAAAAGCAGGATTGTCCGGCGCGGAGATGGTTGCAATTCGGAAGAGATTGTGATATAATGAAAAGATAGGCAGGAGGTGAGTTCTTGTGACGGATAAACTCAATGAAGCGGAAAAAAGATATGAGGAGATAAGCGCGAAACTCGCTGATACAGCAGTGATAAGCGATCAGGAACAGTATAAAAAGCTGATGAAGGAATACAAGAGCCTCACTCCGCTTGTGGAAAAGTTCCGCGAATACAAAAAGGCTCGGGCGGATCACGATGAGGCGAAGGAAATGCTCGAAGAGAGCGGGACGGATAAAGAACTGCGTGAAATGGCGCAGCTGCAGCTTGCGGAAAGCAAGGAGCTTGTCGCAAAATATACGGATGAGCTGAAAGTCATGCTGCTCCCTAAAGACCCCGATGATGAGAAGAGCGTTATAATTGAGATAAGGGCGGGAGCCGGCGGTGAAGAAGCGGCATTGTTCGCTAATTCGCTGTATAGGATGTACACGATGTATGCACAGGCGGCAGGCTGGAAGACCGAAACCGTGAACGCGAACCCCACCGAGCTCGGAGGATATAAGGAAGTCAGTTTTTCGATAGAGGGGGAGGGCGTGTATGCAAAGCTCAAATATGAGAGCGGAGTGCATCGCGTTCAGAGAGTTCCCGAAACGGAATCGCAGGGCAGGATACAGACTTCTACGGTAACAGTGGCGGTATTGCCCGAAGCGGAGGCGGTGGATGTCGAGATAGACCCCGCCGACCTCGAATACCAGACGTATCGTTCAAGCGGCGCCGGCGGTCAGCATATCAACAAGACCGAGTCGGCGATACGGATAATACACAAGCCCACGGGAACGATAGTTGAATGTCAGGAAGAAAGAAGTCAGTATAAGAATAAAGATAAGGCGATGAAGATGCTCTATACGAAGCTTTATGAGGCTAAGCTTAATGAGCAGACGAGCAGGATCGCGGAAGAAAGACGCATACAGGTCGGGACAGGCGACCGCTCCGAGAGGATAAGGACGTACAATTTCCCGCAGAGCCGCGTTACCGACCACAGGATAGGGTTGACACTGTATAAGCTCGAACAGTTCATGAACGGTGCGTGCGACGAAGTGTTCGATGCTCTTGCAATTGCCGATACGGCTGCAAAACTCGCGGGAAGTGCGGAATGATAAAAAGATGATGACGAAAGTTGAAAAAGCTGGAGACGCTGTACTGGACGAGGCGGCGGAACTGCTGAAACAAGGCGGGATAGCGGCAGTGCCGACAGAGACGGTCTACGGGCTTGCGGCGAACGCTTACGATGTTGAAGCGGTAAGGTCGGTGTTCCGCGCAAAGGGCAGACCGCAGGACAACCCGCTTATATTGCATATTTGTGGGATGACGATGCTGGAGGATATTGCGGCGGAGGTGCCGGAACTCGCCCGCACGCTTGCGGAGAATTTCTGGCCGGGACCGCTTACCATGATATTTGCGAGAAAGGCGCACGTTCCCGCGGAGACCTGCGGAGGGCTCGATACCGCGGCGGTGAGGATGCCGAACAACCGGTTCACGCTGAAACTGATAGAAAGGTGCGGTTTTCCGCTTGCGGCACCGTCCGCGAACACGTCGGGAAAGCCGAGCCCGACAACTGCGGCGCACGTTCTCGCCGACATGGACGGGAAGATACCGCTGGTGATCGACGGCGGTGAGTGCAGGTTCGGTGTCGAGAGCACGGTGATAAGTTTTGATGATGAAGATACAGTAAGGATACTGCGTCCGGGTGCGGTAACGCCCGAAATGCTGCGGGAATACTGTCATGTGACGATAGACGGCGGTGTGCTGGCGAAACTCGCTCCCGATGCGGTCGTACATTCGCCGGGGATGAAGTACAAGCACTATTCGCCGGAAGCGGAAGTGTACATATTGAAGGGCGGCGACGTGTCTGTGGAGAATTTTATGAGAAGGCACGCCGACGCGGGTTTTCTCGGAAACGGGAAAGAAGATATGCCGGAGAGTGTTAGGCGTTTTCCGTATGGCGGGACATCAGCGCAGCAGGCGGAGAACCTGTTTGCAAGTCTGCGAAAGGCGGACGAAGCGGGATGCCGCGAGGTGTATGTGAGGATGCCCGACACGGACGGGATAGGACTTGCGGTATATAACAGGCTGCTGCGGTCGGCGGGATTTCGCATAATAAGCGCGGAGGATGACGATGCTGTACGATAATGACGATATCCGTATCGTGGGACTTACGGGAATGTCGGGAGCAGGGAAGACTACGGCGTGTGAGGTCTTTGCGGAAAAGGGATTTTGCATTATTGACTGTGATAAGGTATCGCGGAACGTCGTAGAAAAGGGAAGACCGGCGCTGGGTGAGATAACCGCGCGTTTCGGGAAAGATATACTGCTGGAGGACGGCTCTCTCGACCGCAGGAAACTCGGCGGGATAGTGTTTTCCGATAAGCAGAGTCTGGCGGCACTGGACGGGATTATTTATCCGTTTATACATTTTGAGATAATAAGGGAGATGTCGGAACGGGCAAAGGCGGGAGAAACGCTGTTCCTGCTGGATGCGCCGACACTTTTCGAGAGCGGCGCGGATGTTTTCTGCGACTGCGTCGTGAGCGTCACGGCGGATAAAGATATATGCAGGGAACGTATTATGCAAAGGGACGGACTGACGCGGGAACAGGCGGAGATGCGGCTGTCCTCGCAGCACGGCAGGGCGTTTTACGAGGAGCGTTCTTACCGCTGTATCGTGAACGGCGGCACGCGTGAGGAACTTGTCCGTCAGCTTGACGAGACGGCGGAGGAGATAATGCAAGGAGCGTATATTGAGCAGACGTAAGACGGTAGTTATCATAATAGCTGTGATCGCGTTACTGATCACAGCGGCGGTATTCTTAGGCAAGGAAGCGTTCGACCGCAGTGTGTACGAGTACAAGCGGACGACACACCCGCTGCAGTATTCCGAATATGTGGAGAAGTACGCGCAGGAGTACGGACTCGACAAGTACGTCATATATGCGGTGATAAAGACCGAGAGCGGATTTGACCCGAACGCCGTTTCGGATACGGGAGCGCGGGGACTGATGCAGCTTATGGAAACTACCTTCGACTGGGTGAAATTCAGGCTCGGCGAAGGTGACGATATAACTTATGAGGATATGTTCGACCCCGAAACGAATATTCGCTACGGCTCGTATCTGTGGGATTATCTGACCGAATATTTCGGCTGCACGGACACGGCGGCGGCAGCGTATTTTTCGGGGATCGGGACAGTCGGGGAGTGGGTGAGTGACCCTGCTTATTCAAAGGACGGGGTGCATCTTGACACCATTCCGAGCAAAAATGCCGCACATTATGTGAATAAAATAAATAACGCGCTCAGCACCTATCTGGAGCTGTACGCGAAAGAAAGGAACGAATGAACATGGCAAAGAAAGACGAAGCCGCAAAGACAAAGAAGAATGAGGCTAACGACCTCAAAGAGAAGCTCTTTATGAAGCGGAAGAACACGGGGCTCGAAATGACCGAGTCCGAGACGGCGAAAGCAGACAAGTTCTGCGAGGAATACAAGCGGTTCCTCGATGTCGGAAAGACCGAGCGCGAAGCCTGCGCGGAAGCTGTAAGGCTCGCGGAGAAGGCGGGATTTGTGCCATTCGACAAGAACGCAAAATACAAGGCGGGCGACCGTGTTTACCGTGTGAACCGCGGGAAGGCGATAATTCTCGCTGTAATAGGCAAGAAGCCCGTAGAGGAGGGTGTGGATCTCGTTGCGGCGCATATAGACAGCCCGCGCATAGACTTAAAGCAGAACCCGCTCTATGAGAACGAGGGGCTTGCGTATTTCAAGACCCACTACTACGGCGGTATCAAGAAGTATCAGTGGCCTGTGACACCTCTTGCGCTGCACGGCGTTATCTACACAGCGGACGGCGAGCGCGTTGACGTCAAGCTCGGCGAGGACGAGAGCGATCCCGTTCTCGTTATTACGGACATTCTCCCGCACCTTGCGGATGAGCAGTACAAGCGCCCCGCTCCGAAACTCATACAGGGCGAGGAACTCAACATCCTTATAGGTTCAAGACCGTTCCGCGACGACAAGGCGAGTGAAGCTGTGAAACTTGCGGTAATGCAGATACTCAACAAGAAATACGGGATCACGGAGAGCGATTTCATCTCCGCGGAGCTGGAGTGCGTACCTGCGCAGAAAGCAAAGGATGTGGGATTTGACCGCAGCATGGTCGGCGCTTACGGGCAGGATGACCGCGTGTGCGCATACACGGCGCTTGCGGCAACGCTCGACATAAAGGGAGCTCCGACACGCACAGCGGTAACGATACTCACCGACAAGGAAGAGATCGGCAGCGAGGGCTGCACGGGCTTGCAGTCGTCGTATCTGAAGTATTTCATTGCCGACCTCGGCGAGATGTACGGGACGAACGGACGCACGGTGCTTTCTCATTCAAAGTGCCTGTCCGCTGATGTCAATGCCGCATACGACCCCACATTCTCCGACCCGTTCGAGAAGCTCAATGCAGCATACGCAGGCAGGGGAGTGGTGCTCACCAAGTACACGGGTTCCCGCGGGAAGTCCGGCACAAACGACGCTTCGGCGGAGTTCGTGGGCGAGATAAGACGGCTCTTTGACAAGGAGAACATCATCTGGCAGACCGGTGAACTCGGCAAGGTGGATCACGGCGGCGGCGGTACCGTTGCGATGTTTATATCCAACCTCGATGTGGATACCGTCGATATCGGCGTTCCCGTTCTCTCCATGCACGCACCGTTCGAGGTTACGGCAAAGAACGACATCTACATGGCATATAAGGCATTCAGAGCGTTCTTCAAGTAAAGCTCTGTCTGCGGGCGGAGACTGTGGGCACCGCCCGCACCCGCAAGGGGACTCGCGTCGTCCCCTTGACCCCGGCGCAAGCGTACCGCTTGACCGGACAGATATCCCGCAGACAGGATCAAAGACTTGTCTATTGGCAGACCGCGCCGAATAAACATATAATACAATATTATGTGCGGCGGTGATGATATGGTTTGCAGAAAGACAAAAAAGCGCGTTGTGATGCGCGTTTTCGGAACGGTGCTCATTCTGGTCGGGGTGCTTTGTGCGCTCCTGTTGGCTGCGTTCGACGCGTTCATCCGTCCGACGCTCGACAAACTGCTCGATTACAAATGCAGGACTGTCGCGGAGCGCGTTATAAGCGACTGCGTATTTTCGCGGCTCACAGGCGCGGACGATATCGGGAACGTGATGAACTTCACTTTCGACAGCGACGGGCGCATAGCGGCAATGAGCGCGGATCAGGCAAAGATAAACAGCATCAAGGCGCTCGTAAATGACGGCGTAAACGACGGTCTTGCCGATATAAAGGGGCAGACCGTCGGCATTTCCGTCGGCACTCTTTCCGGCATACCCTTCATGTACGGTATGGGTCCGGAACTCACATTTTTTCTCGAACCGAAGGGCAGGGCTGACACAAAACTTGTGAGCAGCTTCAAAAATTCGGGAATAAATCAGACCATACACAGCA